>CAYYOX010000116.1:0-13961 GCA_964473065.1 uncultured Planctomycetaceae bacterium
TGGTAGTACCAAAAGTGCGAGAGTAGGCGTTGCCGGATTTATTCAAAAAAAGCCCCCAGGACCAAGCGGTCCCGGGGGCTTTTTGCGTGGCAAGGGGCTCTGTGCCAACATGAGCAAGACAACCGTCTCCTGATTTACTAGAGTACCCGGCCAAGGAGGCTGGAGCCCGGCTTAATCGTGTGGTGTGGTTTCGCTTCAAGGCGCGGAGGTGTGTCGGACCGACGTATGCGAGAACTTGGCCGAAACCGCGTCGGTGTGCGCCACCGAAGTGCGTTACGATAAGTGATATACTGCTGCCCTGACGGGTATCTGCTGCCGTGTAGCACGGCGGATTGACGTACTACACGGCGCGCGGCGGTCTTTTTACGTACCTTGAGTTGCCAGAGGAGCCGCTGTAAAATGCCGACATCAACAGCCTTCCTTCACGAGGGATGCTGGAACGGCTGCGTGCTACACGGACGTTAACCGAATAGTTCGATGAGCATTGACCGCTATACGGCACGGAGCCGTAGAATCCTTGTTAGGCCACAAAGCGCACTCCGAACCCTGATGGGGACTACTGTGTCAGGTTGGAGGCAGGGTTCTGCGCGGAACCCCGCTTATTACCAATGGAACGGCGTCCATGTCCGCACCTCTAACACCATCTGAACAATTCACACACGACCTCTGCACTCAATCCTTTCTATCGCTCTGGTGCTACAACAATCCGCTGGGCAAGAAAGGCAAGGAACTTTGCGACGTCCTCGTCGTCTGTGAACCCGATATCGTCGTCTTCAGCGTAAAGGACATTGCTCTTGAGGATCCCGAAGACCACGTTCATCACGAACGTTGGCAGCGCAAGGCTGTTGACGCATCAGCAAAGCAGCTTTATGGGGCATCCAAATGGCTGCAATCAGCGTCGCACGTCATTCGCTCCGATGGGACACATGGCATCCCCCTTCCGCCAGCCGACACACGCCACATTCATCGCGTTGCCGTCGCATTTGGCAGTGGTGGTGAATGCTCAATCAACTCCGGTGACTTTGGAAAGGGGCATGTCCACGTATTTGCAGAACAAACCCTATTCGACATCTTGACGGAGTTGGATACCATCACCGACTTTGTACATTATCTGTCTGCGAAAGAAACATTCCTGACAAACTGCGGCGGAATCGTCATCAACGGCGCTGAAGCCGACTTGTTGGGCGTCTACATCCATGGCGGCCGTACGTTTCCTGAAAATGCAGACTTCTTGATGGTCGAAAGCGGAATATGGGACAAACTCTGTTCAAGACCGGAGTTCAAAGCACGCAAGGTTGAAGACGTCGAAAGCTATAAGTGGGACCATCTAATTGAGGTCTTGGCAGGAAGCGAAGGCCACGATCACTCTGAATTTGGACTTGAGCTGACAGATCGCGAATTCGTCGTTCGCGGCATGGCTCGCGAAGACCGGTTTTGTCGCCGTTTACTGTCCAATGGTTTCGTCGAGTTTCTCCGCGATGCCAAAGCTGGTAAAACCCGCTCTCGCATCATGCAGTCTCCGTCGCAACGCCTCTACGTTTTCGCGTACTTCGCCAAACACGAACAACGCGAGCTCCGTTTGCGCGAACTCTACGCTCGTTGCTTAATCGCTCGGTACAGAGTTGAAAACGGGTCGGATGCTATTATCGGTATTGGGTTCAATGAATTTGACCCTGCAATCGGATCGACGACCGACTTGATTCACCTGCAGGTCAATACGAGCAATAGTGATTGGCGACAGGAGGCTCAGCAACTCGAAGACAATTATGGTTATTTCAAAGGCCGTCCCATACAACGCACTCCTGCTGACGAATTCCCGCTTCAGTAGATCACTCAGCCGCAACGCGTGGCCGAACAGTCGTGTGAACCGGACCGACGAATCCGACGGAATTGAAGTCAACGCGTAACGTCGCTGCCCGGTTACGCTGGACGTTCACTATCTGCCTTCGGTGGGGACGACCGGGGCAAAAGAAACCGACGGTGACGGGCTCTCTAGATCAAACAGTCATCGACGATATCCTCGATTCTGCTGACCTCCGAGATGCCTGATCGGCTACAATTTAGCAAGCAAGTGTCAACGTGCCAGGCTAAAGGACGTTGGATCGCTTTCATACAATTTCTGCAAGAATTCACCAACTAGGCGAATTACGGCAGAGCGAAGTTCCGATGTTCTGCGAACACAGTCGCTCCAAGCATCCTCTGACAGTGCCAATGTCGATTTAACGCCTTCTTTAACTGCGGATTCAGGTGTAAGGAATCGCGTGCTACCGTTGTTCTGTTGTTCGCCAAAAAATACAGTCACGGCGCGTGGCTGCTCACCTCTAAATCCGGCGTGAAATGTCCGCTGACGACACTCCATCAAGAAATCTCGCAAATCCGAATCTCGTAACAGTCGGTTGACTGCCGAGAAGTTGTTCAGCTGCGAAAGCTGGTTCCAAAACTCCCGGTGTCGCGCATTGCTTTGGAAATGGTCGAGTTTCTCGGCGACTTCATGCAGATGAGCAGCCGCCAGGCGGAAAAAGTAAGCCTCGTCCGTGTTCACAATTTCAGGAGCTGCGCCGGAATCTCGCTCTTCCGAAATGCTCTGCGACACTTTTGCGTTGGCAACGAGTATGCTAAATGAAGCAGCTATCGTCATGAATGCCTGATGGTCACGTTGGTCATCGCCAAGAAGTTTGACAAGATTGATTTCAATATTCATCATCAGTCTCCTGACACATAAGACGGTGCTCTATATCGTTTCGAATTCTGGCGTGATGATTCGGCATTAAAAAAGGATACTACTGCGGCGGAGCTGGCCACCGAGTGTCTACGCGTTGCCAGTAGTCTCCACACCCGACGAAGGTCAGATTGTACCGGTCACACGTGTTATCCGCCTTTATTCCAAAAAAAGCCCCCAGGACCAAGCGGTCCCGGGGGCTTTTTGCGTCTCAAGTTGCTGAAAATCAAAAGCGCGCAACATTCCGTATGTCACCGCGCAGATCGATCCCGGGGGATGCGATCTGTTGATGAGATAAAGATTTGTTGGCTGTCTGCCGCTAAGGTGGGAGATCTTGGGCTCGGGCGCTCTGCGCCGGGCCAGATCGGCGGCGGACTTGCCTTCGCCGCGCTAGTGTCGGGGGCGAATGGCGCCGGTCACGGCGCCGATCAAGAGAATCGTTGCGGCGACCGGAATCCCCAAGCAGACACTTAGCACGATCCCGCTGGCATAGACGCCCACGCCGGTCCCCAGGCTGCGACTTAGCAGAAAGACTCCGCTGGCCAATAGTCTCGTGCGTGGCCCGAACCGCAGTTCGAGATACTCGTAGACGGTAATCAGTTCCAGGTGTCGAAAGAAGGGCAGCAGCACCACCATGGCAAACACGATGGCCAGCGGCACGGCCAATTCGTACTGCAGCCAGGTCAGACCGCCGCCCGGTTTCAGCGCCACGAACGCGGGGATGGAAATGAAACTGATGGCCGAAGTTTGCGTGGCCATGGTGGAGATCCCCACGGCCCACCAGGGAAGATCCCGGCCACCTAGGTAGTAATCCGCCTCATCCGTCTGGCCGCGTCCCAAGTACGCACTGAGTCCGATCATCCCGAGCATGTACGAGGCGATGATCAACCAGTCCAGGACGGTCATGGACGTGTTCCTCGGGACCGCACGGCGCCTAGCCCTCTGAGGAAGGCTTTCCGGCCACGGGAGATTGTCAAGCCCCTTTTTCGCTTGGTAGTCAGCCATTGGAAGCCAAGTCTTCCGTTTAGCCGTCGCCGGCACGGCGATGAGGGTCGAGCGGGCAACTTCATCGTCGTGCCGACGACGGCTAAACGCAAGCGCATCGTCGTGCCGACGACGGCTAAACGACGGAACGTCGATGAAGCGCTATACGCTGAAGCGGATCAGCAGAATATCGTCGTCCTTTACGACGTAGTCTTTGGGTTCTTGGCGCATTAGATGCTCGGCCTTCACCTCGCGCTCGCTGCCTAGGCGGATTAGGTCGCTGCAGGTCATGACTTCGGCGCGGATGAAGCCGCGGGCTAGGTCGGTGTGGATGTTGCCGGCGGCTTCTACGGCCGTGCCGCCTTGGCGGAGGATCCAGGTGCGGACTTCCCGCTCGCCGCAAGTAAAGAAGAGCATCTGGCCCGAGGCGTCCAGGAGCTTGCGGATCACGTGGTCGCGATCGACGCTCTCCAGGCCCATCTCCTGTTCGAACTCGTGCCGATCTTCGGGACTCATCCGGGCCAGTTCCAGTTCCAGTCCGGCCGGCAGGGCCAGTACGGGAACCGCCTCGGTCGAGGCTTCCGTGAAGCGTTCGGGATGCTCCTCGTCGTCGACCGTGTTGACGATCACCATCCGCGGCTTTTCGCTGAGCAGTCGAAACGCTCGGGTGACCTTCAACTGCTCCTCGGTCATGTGGGCTTCCTGCAACGGCTTGCCCGACTCCAGGGCCGCAAACACTACCTTGAGCGTTTCTTCCTCGTGGCGAAGCTGTTCCTGTTCGGTCCGGGGCAGGGCTTTCTTCAACGACTCTTCGATTCGTTCGATGCGGCCGGAGACGATCTCCATGTCGGTCAGCATCAGGTCTTCGTCGAAGCCGCGCAGGTCGACGATCGGATCGGATCCGTCGAAGGCCGCCACGACCAGCACCAGGCACCCGGCCTCGCGCAGCAACGCCAGCCGGGCGGCATTGCCTTCGTGCGTACGGCTCAGCCCCGGCGTGTCGACGATCTCGATCGACGCGCGGGTGATTTTCTTGGGATGATAGACCTCGACCAGCGGTTCAATCCGGGGCTCGGGGACGGTGGCCATGGCCGTTTGGGCCGTGTGCGCTTGCGACGGATCGGAAGCCACGCCCGTGAGCCACTCGAAGAGCGTGCTCTTGCCCGATCCTTGGTAACCAACCAGCCCGATTTTCATAATCAGCTCCTTGCGTTTGGCCGCCTAGGGCCGTGGCATCGTACAATTATTTGCCGGCCGCAGGTTGTTGGCAGGCGGCCAGTTTCGCCAGGGCCCGTTCTACCGTTTGGGCCTGGGCCGTGTCCAGGGGGAGCCTTCCGAAACGGACCCGGTAGAAGGCCTCGGTCACCTCGGCCGCCAAGGGGGCGAGTTCCGCCAGTCCGGTTCGCTCGGCCAGATTCTGCCCGGCAAATAGGGCGAATTCCCGCTGAGTTTGACCGGTCGGGCGTTCCAGGCCGTGGCGCAAGAGCACGGTTTCCAGCCGCCGGTAGAATTCCACTTCGGCCCGACGCCGAGCGGCTTGCCTGGTGGCCCGACCGAACAGGCGACTGAACAGAGCGAGTCCGGCGATGATCAATCGCTTTCCGCGCCGCAGCAGCATGGCGAGGGAGGCCAGGATCAGTATACCCAGCCAGAGCCGATAGTCGGTCGGTCCCGTGAGCCGGCTGGGATCTAGCAGTCGGACGATTCTCCCCAACAGGCCGCCCCACCACGCCGGATCGACGACGGCTGCCGCGGCCCTTTTGATGGCCTGGATCACCGGCTGATAGATCATCTCGTTTTGCCGTCGGCTGTTCATTTCCAGCACGTAAGCGGCCCAGAAACTCTGCACGCCCCGGATCGTTTGCTTCGCATGATCCAACAGCGACATGCCGCGGTCGGCAAATAGGATGTCGTCGCCGGCGGGCGTGGCGTCCAGGCGCAGCCAGGCGCCGCGAGCCCAACGCGACGGCGGATCGTCCCGGACCATCTTCGCGGGAAGGTCTTCGGGACGCAAATAGGCTTCGACCCAAGTGTGGGCGTGGAGTTGTCGGACCTGGTAGAACTTTTCCGTCGGATCATATTCACCGCACTTGTATCCCACCACCACCCGGGCTGGAATCCCTTGCGAGCGAAGCATCAGGGCCAAGGCGGTGGCATAGTACTCGCAGTGGCCTTGCCGATGTTCGGTGACGAAATCCTCGATCGGATCGACATTCAGGTTCCGCTCTTGGCCTTCGAGCGTGTATTGGAACATGTTTTCTGGATCGCCGAATTGTCTGACGAACTCGTTGGCCATCCCATAGCGATCAGTACCGGGCAACTCGCTCGCGCTTGCCCATTGCTGGGCAAGTCGCACCAACTCAGGCAGCTCGCGGACCTGCAACAGGGAGGCGGCTTCGAGCGAATCATCGCAAGGCACCAGGACAGACTGCTCCCCTTTACCCAGCCCCGTGGTGCCTAGCTCGAAGGAGAACCGTATCGACTGGCGACGCCTGGGGCGGGTGAGCCGATCGTTAGACAAGCCCAAGGGGCGACTATTCTCCGTCTCGAAGAACGGCCACACGCAGAACACTTCCCTGCGGTCGAGCGGCTCGATGGTGATCGTTTGCCGCACCCAACGTTCACCCGGCGCCGGCCGGACCGAGGGCAAGGGTTGGATCGGGTTTCCCGAGCGGCGGTGACGCCATAGTCCGTCGTGATACTCCGTCAAGATCGCCCCGCGCAGGTAGAGTTCGCCGAGGACTCGGCAAGGGCGGTTCGACTCGGACCGGGTCAACTTGATGCGCATCACCTCTTCCGGGCTTTCGATGATTTCACCCAATTCGCCAAGCTGGACCTCTTCCGAGAAACCGACGAGGTGCCTCTGAGCGACAATGGCCGCCCGCCATTCCGACTGCGTTGAACGGGGAAACACCACGAACAGAACTAAGGTCAGCATCAGCGTGCCGAAGCCCATGGCCGCCAGCCGCCGGACCAGCATCCAGCCGATGCCGATCTCGGCCGGATCGATTCGATCGAGATCGCCGCCGCCCGTGCCGGTGAATCCCGTGCCGGTGAATCCCGTGCTGCTGAACAGAGTGGTACGGGATTGCTCGAAACGGTATCGTTGCCGGTGCAAACACAGCAGAGTCAGGGCCGAGAACCCCACCAGCATATAGACGATCAACAGCACGCCGAAACCGACGCCTTGGCTGTATGCCGCAGCCAGCACGACCTGCAACAGGCTCAGCATCACCAATTGCCAGTAGGTCCGATCGTCTTTTTCCTGGAACAACAGAATGATTTGCACATAGATCAGCAGCCGGATGATCCCGGTGACCTGATCCTCGTGCCCGAACTGCAACAGCTCGCGGGCCGAGATGAGCAGAGCCCCGCAGGCCGCGATGTTGGCCACGCTTCGGTTCAAGCGAAACCAGCCGGTCACGTCGGTCAACAGCACCGAGGTGATGGCGGCGAAGAGCATCAGTATCGGCAACCCGGGCTCCCGCTGGCCCATGCCCAACAGCAAGGTCCCCAACGCCGCCATCGTGGCCATGTTGATCTGAAGTAGCCGTTGCAAGTACATCAGCAGTGGTTAGTGGTTGGTGGTTAGTGGTTAGTGAGCTACGTTGTTTGCTTTGCTTGCAAGGACTTCCGGGGCTGGTCGCTTCAGCGACCACGCGGCCCCACTCTGTACAGTTCGTACCTATTGCATTTGAAAATAATCGCTGAGTTTCTCGGAAGACGTATCGATCAGGCGGATTTGTTGTTTCAGGGCCCGGCTGTTGGAATCGGTCCAAAGCGTTCCAAGGGCGGAAGGGTCGTCCAGCTCGATCGGTCGAGCGCCGACCAGCACGATTTCCGTGCCCGGCTCGATTTGGGCCAACGCCTCGCGAAACAGCTCGACCAGACGCTCCTCGTCCGAGCCCTCGGCTAGTGCCAGATGGTCCATCACCTCGTGAAGCAGCGCCGGCGAGGCGGGACCGCTGAGGTGTTGCGACTGCGGGCTGGTCGTGCCGAAGTAAATGTCGTAGCTCCCTTGGCGGCATAGGTCCGTCACGATCGTGGCGGCGAAGCTGACGGCCAGTTCGACGTTCTGTTGATACTCGGGCGAAGGTTGTGACGGCTGCCACAGATCGAGCAAGACGGCCACGTCGCGGTTGCGAGGCTGCTCGAACTGCCGCACTACGAGCTCACCCAGCCGAGCCGAGCTGCGCCAATGGATCCAGCGTCGGCTATCCCCGCTGCGCCATGGGCGTACGCCGTAGAAATCGCCGTCCGGGCCGTGTCGGTGTTCGCGGCGACGAGCCCCCTCGAACGATTCGCGATGTCTTCTGGCCCAACGCTGAGTCAGGGCGCCAAGTTTCGGGAAGACAGTCAGCGTGTCGACCTGTCCCAGGCTGATCGTGCGTTGCAACAGGCCGAAGGGGAATTGGGTGGAAAGCTTCAATGGTCCCAGCCGATACCGGCCTCGCCGCGAGAGTCGGCCGCGATAGGCGCCGTCGCGCGATTCGCCGGCGGGAAGGTAAGGAATCAACACACTGGGATGGATCGGTTTCTGCCCGTTCGCCCGGCCGTTTGTTTGCCCGTTGCTCTCGCGATGAATCTCATCTTCGATCAACACGTTCCAACTGCCAAGTCGGCGTCGGGTGTTCTTTAGCCGCAGCGTGGTCACCAGCAGATCGCCGACACAGATACCTTGCGGCAGATCTCGCTCGACGCCCAGGCCTCGCAGCGATGCTCGCACGACTCGCCAACTCAGCAGCAACGGTCCGGCCAGCATCCCTCCCAGGATCAACATCAAGTTGACTTCCTTGCCCAAGGCGCCCACGAACACCAGAGCCAGCACAACCAGATAGTACCAGCCCTCGCGGCGAATCGCGGTTCGAGAGGTGCGAGCCATGGGAAAAATTATCCGGGTACGGGAATATCATCAACCAGCCGCCGGACCAGGGCCTCGACGGCCTCGCTCTGGCTGCCGTGCAAGTAGCCTTTGGCAATCACGCGATGGGCCAGCACGGGCACAGCCAGCCGCTTGATGTCGTCCGGCACGACGTAGTCTCGACCGTCGACCAGGGCCACCGCCTGCGCCGAACGATATAAGGCCAACACGCCGCGCGTGCTGGCGCCAATGTGCAAGTCGTCGCAAGATCGCGTGGCGTGAACGATATCGAGCAGATAGGCGTTGATCGATTCGTCCACCCGGACATGCCGCACGGTCTCTTGCAAGGCCTGGACCTGCTCGCAATTGATAGCCGGCTCGAGCGTATCGACCGGTTCGCCGTCGCGATGGCTGGTCAACACGCTCAGTTCGGTCTGCCGGTCGGGATAGCCCACCGACAGCCGCAACAAGAACCGATCGAGTTGGCTTTCCGGCAAGGGATAGGTGCCTTCGAATTCGACCGGGTTCTGCGTGGCGATGACCATGAAGGGTCGCGGCAAGGGATGGCTTATTCCATCGACCGACACCTGCCGCTCGCTCATCGCTTCCAGCAGGGCGCTTTGCGTTCGCGGCGTGGCCCGGTTGATCTCGTCAGCCAGCACAATGTTCGCGAAGATCGGGCCGGCGCTGAAGGTGAACTCGTGCGTGTTGGCGTCGTAGAGGCTGCTACCGGTCACGTCGGCCGGCAGCAGGTCGGGCGTAAACTGGATGCGGTGGAACAGGCCCGCCAGGCTCTTGGCCAGTGCCTTGCCGACCAGCGTTTTCCCCACCCCCGGCACGTCTTCGAGCAAAACGTGCTCGCCGGCCAGCAGGGCCACGACCGTCAGCCGGACCACTTCCTCCTTGCCCAAAACCACTTGAGAAATGTTACTTCGCAAGCGTTCGATCAACTCTTGAGTATCTTGGTTCATAACGTCAGTCATCCGTGGATTCATAGAAGCGATAACCTCGGCAGCGGCCGGCGCCTTGCCTGGCCCCGTTCATTGTTACACAAAACGGCCATTTGCTCAAGCGGCGGGCCATTTTCGATCATCCGCCCGAGGGGGATTTGGATTGCATTCGGCCGGGAATGGGAAAGGAAAAAAGGGAAAGAGGGAAAAGGGGAAAGGGGAAAGGGGAAAGAAAAGGCTCGCATTGTGGGGCTGGAGTAGCAGCTTGTCTGAGGGTGTCCGGGAATTGCATCTCCTATCAATGCCTTGTAGGAGGTGACTCCCGTCGCCGATCAAAAGCAGAGAAGACTGCCAATCGGCGACGGGAGTCGCCTCCTACAGTCTCGAATTCCCGGACACGCTCGGTTATCGAGAGAAAACATGCCCCCATTTCGCCGGAAAGTATCGAGTGCCGAGTCGAACGTACACGGGCCCTTTGTTCCATCTCTTCTCTGCATCTCCACGCCTTTGCACGCCCATCATTGGTTTAATGTCTCGCTACGCACAGTCTTTTTCCCCTTTTCCTCCTTTCCCCTTTTTCCTCACCATTTCTTCTTCACCGCGCCCGGACCGTCTTATTCGCATTCACCTTGGACTTACGTCGCCAAGGTGCTACGATGACATAATTGGAGGAGAACCTTATGCTGACCGTTTCGCGAACCACTTGGCGATCACTGGGTGCCTTTGCGTCTTTTTGGGTTGTAACGGCCTGTGCGCTCGCTGGGGAGGAGGCCCGAGTTTCCGACTCGCTCGGGCAGACCTTGGCCGAATTCAATCGTGGTGCGGCCCTGTTGGAGCAGTATCAATACTCCAAGGCGGCCAAGGCCTTCAAGAACGTGCTCGAAGTATCGCCCGACTGGACGGCTGCCCGTTTCAATTTCGGCGTGGCCTACTTCAACATGCAAGGCCAGGAAGGCGCCCGAAAGAGCCTCGAAGTGGCCCGGGAAGCTTTCCAGCAGGTCCTCCAGTCCGATCCCAACCACACGTATGCCCATTTCTGCCTCGGCTTGTACTACCAATACCTGGGCAACAACGAATCGGCCTTGGAGCATTTTCGCACGACGCACCGGCGCGATCCCGAAGATCCCTACGTGATGTACAAGTATGCCGAGACGCTCATCGGCACGGGCCAAAACGAGGAAGGAGCCAAGCTGCTCGAACAGGTCCTTGCCCGAGATCCCGGCTTCGTGTCGGCCGTCTATCGTTTGGCCATGCAGTACCGGCGGCTCAAAGAGCGCGACAAGGCGAAGCCCCTGCTGATGCGTTTTAAGCAATTGAAAGCGGCCGAACTGACCGCCGATCCCTTCTCGGTGCAGAACGTCTACGGTTCGGCGGGCAAGTATTACATGGCCCTGGGCGCCGACAACCTGCCGCTGCCGCCGCCAAAAACCGAAGCTAGTCCACGAATCCTCTTCTCGCCGGAGATCCGATCCATCGGCACACCAACCGTGGCCTGGAGCGAGTCGATTCGGTTGCCCGGTCTGGCCGCCGGCGACCTCGACGGCGACGGCGATCTCGACCTTTGCGTTACTGCCATGGGCCAACAGGGGGAAACGGTTGCCTATTTCAACGACGGGTCGGGCCAATTCGAGGCCGGAGGGACCGTGGCCCAAGGCGGCGTGGCCCCTTGCTTGGCCGACATGGACAACGACGGCGATCTGGACCTGTGGCTCGGATGTGCCGGCGCGGATCAGTTGTTGGAAAACGACGGGCAAGGAAACTTCAGCCCCAGCGAATCGGCCGCCGAACTGACCGGCGGGGATCTCTTGACCCACGGCGCCCGAATGTTGGACCTCGACAGCGACGGCGACTTGGACCTGCTGGCCTTTCGACTTAAGCGGGGATCGGTTCCCACGGACAAACAGAGTGTGCCGGCCGCAAGCAGCCTGTTTTACAACAACCGGGATGGGTCGTTCGTCGACATGGCCGAAGAACTGGGGTTGCGTCTGGAAGACACGCCGGTGGCGACCGCGGTCTACGACGATTTCGACGGCGACCGCGACCTGGACTTGGCGATCTTTCCCGCCCGGGGTGACGCGGCCATGATTTGGGTCAACGACCGCGTGGGTGAACATCGCGTGGTGCGACTGACCGGCCCCGTGCTGGCGACCCAAGGCGCTGTAGGCGCCACGTCCGGCGACCCGGACAAGGACGGCGATCGGGATCTGTTGGTGTTCACCGGTCGGCAGGTCCACCTTTATGTCAACCGGGGCGGTCTCCGCTTCGAGGCTGATCCCAGTTTCAGCGACTCTTGCGGCAACCTGGGCGGCACGGGCGGGCAGTTCGCCGATTTCGATAACGACGGCGACTTGGACATCCTGATCGCCGACGCCCATCGCCGCGACGGTACCCGCGGACCGGCTTTGTTGATCAACCTTTGGCCTGAGAACCGGTTTCGCAACGTGGCGGAAATTGATCCGGGCAACTTGCTCTCGGCCGTCGAGTTCGACGGGGATGCGAGCTGTATGGCCGCCGATTTCACCGGCAACGGTCGCTGTGACATTCTGCTAGGTGCGATCGGGGAGAAGCTCTTGCTGATCGAAAACCTCACGCAAGGCAACCATTGGATCGGGCTCGACCTGCTGGGCACTCGCTCGCCGGACAAGAAGTCGCGCTCGAACAACTCGGCCATTGGGGCCCGGGTCGAGATCAAGACGGGACGCGTGATCCAGCAGTTCGTGGTCGGCGTGCCGTCCGGACCGGTGGCCGCGCCGCCGCTTAGGATCCACGCCGGGCTGGGGCCGCACCCCAACGTCCAATGGCTGCGGATCCTCTGGCCCGACGCCGTGTTGCAGGCCGAATTGGAACTGGCCGGCGATCAAGTGGTCACTGTGACCGAGCAACAGCGGAAGACGTCGTCCTGCCCGCACCTGTTTGCGTGGGACGGTTCTCAGTTCCAATTCGTGGCCGACTTCGGCGGCGTGGGCGGACTGGGATACTTCGTGGCACCGGGCACGTATGCTCCGCCCGATCCGACCGAATACTTGGTCGTGCCGGGGTTGCAACCGAAGGACGGCCAGTACGTGCTGCAAATCCTCGAACCGTTGGAGGAGGTCGTCTATTTCGACGAGGCCAAGTTGATCGCCGTCGATCACCCGATCGGAACCACCGTCTACCCGAACGAGATGATGGCCATTACGGCCGACCCGCCGAAGTTCGAGATTTTCTGCTACGGACAACCGATCGAGCCGGTTCGGGCCGTCGATCATCGCGGTGAAGACGTTACCGAAGCCGTGGCCCGAATCGACCGCCGTTATGCGGGGGCGACCGAACTGGACGATCGGTTCACCGGTTTTGCCAGGCCGCATTTCGTGGAACTCGATTTTGGCGATCGACTTGGGCAAGCAGCATCGGGCGACCGGCTGATTCTTTACCTGCACGGCTGGGTCGAGTATCCCTATTCGTCGACCAACTATGCGGCCGCCCAGGCCGGGTTGCGGACCGAAGCGCCCAGCATTTTCGTAGAGCGCGAGGGGCAATGGGTCGAGCTGTTCCACGAGGTCGGATACCCGGCCGGCCTGCAACACATGATGACGCTCGACGTAACCGGCAAGATCCGCCCGGGCGACCGACGGATCCGCATCACCAGCAACATGGAACTCTACTGGGACCGGATCTTCCTGGCCTCGCACTTACGCGACGCGAAGCTGAAGCTGTCGGAAGCGGCCGCCGGAAGCGCCGACTTGCATTTCCGCGGCTATCCGCGCGAGTACTCGCCCGACGGACGACATCCGAACTTGCTGGACTACAACAACATAGATCGGGCCGCCGCATGGAAGCTGATGGCGGGTAATTACACGCGGTTCGGCGAGGTGGGGCCGCTGTTGGATTTCGCGGACGACTGCTACGTGATCATGGGCCGCGGCGAGGAGTTGACGCTCCGCTTCGGGGTCGATTCTTTCGAGCCGATCGCGGCCGGCTGCACGCGGACCTTCCTACTGAAGACCGACAGTTACTGCAAGGACATGGACCTTCACACAGCCTATCCCAACACGGTCGGTCCGCTGCCGTTCCACGGGATGAGCAGCTATCCCTACGGTCCGGGTGAACATTATCCCGAGAACCCGAAGACCAAGGCCTATCGCGAAAAGTACAATACGCGCCCGGTTCGAGGGGAATGAACTGAGGTTCTTGTAGGAGTTGACTCCAGTCGCCGATTTCGCGTAAAGTGAGCAATCATCTAGACAAAGGTAAAATCGGCGACTGGAGTCGCCTCCTACAGAACACGCTTGACCATCGCTCACCTTTCATTCGGGCGGCGACACCGGGGCGCCGTGGAAAAAGGGGACAGGCACCGAGCCGGGGAGTTTTCCGGCGGGTTTGGCATCTATTGATGCTCGGAGCCAGTCCCCATTTTCCACTCCACGAAACCGCCTCACCCAATCAGCCCATCCGAGGGGGGCGATAC
>CAYYOX010000117.1:0-13958 GCA_964473065.1 uncultured Planctomycetaceae bacterium
GCTTTCCGTCTGCCAGAATCTTGAATGTCAGGGGAGACTGTGTGGTGTCCAAGATGGTCGCCATCACACTGAATGTACGATACTTGCCATCCAGATCGTAAGTAATGGAAGACGATCCGCTGTGCGGAGGATGGGCCGATAGTGCATGAGTGGCCGCAACCCCACGGAACACAACTTTTTTCGGACCTTGCTCGTAGCCGGTCTCCCCGTGCTTACCCAAGGTTCCAAAGCCCACACTCGAACTGACTTCCTGGAGGTCGTCAAGATAGACTTTCCTGCCTCGTCTTGAACGCGGAGGTTGTCCGCTTGAAGAGTTTTCGCCCCTGGAGAGTAGAGTTGGCTGTTCGATCTGGGCGATCTCCGCCAAGCGTTTGTTGACCTTCACCAACATCAATCCGGCAAGCGAATTGGATTTTGCCCGCTGATACCAGTGGCCGGCACGCGACAGCAGGGCGTGTTTCTCCGAGCCCTTCTTCGCCTGGGCCACCTCCCACCAGGCGTCGCCCAGAGCGACCTGCTCATCAGCCGAAGCAGGCTTCTTGAGTTCCCGTCGGGCCGGGGCCCGCAACGCTTCGTCACTGCCCAGAGCCAGCATGGGGCCACCCCGCTGCCAATCGCCCTTCTGAAGACAAAGATACTTGCCAGCCGCGAGGTTGGCTTCCGGGTCGACGGGTTTCTCTTCCAGTGTGGCCAGGGCCTGCTCGAACTGCGCATGTGTCTTCAGAGATTTCTGAAGTTGCTGATTGCACGCCGTAACCCGTTGAATGAGCGTTCTATCCCTGCTCGTTCGTGCGGCAGTCAGCGCGACGTGTGCAAGTTGTTGCGCCACGGCGTAATCGTCGTCGGCGACGGCCTCATCGATCAGATCGGCCGCAGTGGCCGCCAGCGCTTTTTTCTGGGCTGAGGACTTTGCTGTCCGGGCCAGCTTGGTTATCGTCTGTGCCTTGATCTGCAAACCATCGAGTTGAAACTCCTCGCCCATCGCCTCCACGGCGCGCATGGCGGTTTGGGTATCGCCTGCCCGGATCGCCACGTCTCGGGCCACCTTCAGCATCGCATACTGCTCGACGGGCACTTCCGCCGAACTATTCGCCTGCTGAAGGAGCTTATGCGCCAAAGCACTTTGCTGGGCGGAAGTCTTGGCTTGACTGAACTCCTGTTCGTACACTTCCCGCAAGAGACTTAGCGCTTGTTTCAGCCCGGCTGAGTCTGGAAGGGGCCTCTTGTCCGAATTCTCTTGCCCCGCCGCCGAGTTGAGCCCCGTTACGCCAAGCATCGTGATCAACAAGATGGCCCGCATAGCTCGCGTCATTGCTCAATCTCCTTCAGAAGGTGGTTGAGATAGCATAATCGAGGATTCTATCTAATCCAAGGCCCGATGTCAAAAGATTCGTGATCTCGGGGACGCTTTCCCGGCCGTGATGTATCCGATATACTAGAAACCTTGCGTCAAGGAGTCGTAGGGTGGGTCGAGGCACGAAGACCCACGCGTCAAGAATCGACATAGCCACTCACTCACGCGTGGGTCTTCGTGCCTCGACCCACCCTACATATTCCCAAGTAAAGGAGAACAACCAGTGACCACAACCACTTCTCTGTTTAGCGGCCGGGCCCCGTCCAATGGAGAGCAGTCCAATGGAGAGCAGGGCCCGGCGTTTTTCCTTCTACTAGCGATCCTCCTCACCGCAGCATCGACCGCCCGAGCCGAGCTGCTGGTGGCCAGCTACCAGAGCAACGAAGTGCTTGCTTATGACGAACATGGCGGAATCTTGGTGCGGCGGATGATTCCTTGTCCCCTGGACGGTCCCGAGTCGGACATCGTCGGGTTGGCGCTCGCGCCGGACGGTACGCTCTACGTGGGACGCTTTGGAAGCCGCAAGATCGAGCGATATGCCACCGACGGCACCAAGATCGGCGAGCTCGCCACCGGCCTAAGCGGCCCGATCGATCAATTGGCATTCGGGCCCGACGGTATGCTGTACGCCTCCATGCGCGACGGCCAAGGCGGCGTGCATCGTTTCGATCCGTCAAAGACCTATACCGGCGGCAATCTGTTTGTGGCCAACAAGAACACCCCGAAGGGCATCGCCTTCGATCCGGACGGCGATCTCTACGTCACCGAATCCACGACCGATCAGATCCGCAAATACGCCGGGCCCGGCAAGCCGCAGCCGGGTCGCGATCTGGGAGTCTTCGCCGACGCCAGGGCGATCGGCGTTCGTGGCATCTGCAACATCGCGTCCGACCGGCAAGGAAACATCTACGTGGCCGGATTCGAGTCCAACAATGTCGGACGCTTCGATCCACAAGGGCAAGGAACCGTCTTCGCCACCGGCGACAAGCTCAACAGTCCGTTCGGCCTCGGATTCGGTCCCGACGACATGCTCTACGTCAGTGCCGCGGGCAGCGGTGATATTGTCCGCTGCGATCGCGACGGCCGGGCAACGATCCATGTCGAAGCCGAGGGCACTAGCCTTCGGCATCCTTGCCAGTTCGTGTTCACCTCGAATGTGATCGAGTCGGGCCCGGCAGCCGAGTTGCGGACCGTTGACGACGGGCTGGTGCTGGCAGAGCAGGGCAGCGACCTGCGCGTTCATTTCATCGGCAATACCAGCGCCGGTTACGCGGTGGTCTTCGAGAAGCGCATCGCGGGCCGCTGGGAAGCGTTGGCCGCGTTTCCCGAGGGACATGCTTGGACCGTTTGCACCGACTGGCAGGACTCGTGGTATGCAAGACCGCACCATGTCAAGGTGCAGAAGGTTGGCCCGTTGGGCAAAGGCTTCGCCGTGGCGACGGCGTCGGCGGCCATTGCGGGCGAGCCGTGGGGCGAACTGATCGAGGAACTTCGCACCGAAGGCCACGGCCCGGCGGCCGACTATCTGGCCAACAAGGCGGCCAATAGCTTTCCGTGGCAGTTTCGCGACGTCTATAGCCTGCGGCACGGGATGATCAAGATCGAGCGGACCTGGCAATACCTGGGCAAGCGACAGCTGGGGAGGGTTACGCTGCTGAACCGCGTTCGGCTGGCTCGGGGCGGAAACCCGCGGATGATCGTGCCCGGATCGATCTACAACGGCAACCCCAGCGCCGTGGTGGTCGGTCCGCAGCTTGACTACCGCAGCGGCACGGTGGGACTCTACGAGGAACACCGGCTGCCCGTGCCCATGGTCAACGTCGAGTCGCAAGTCGACGGCCGCCGGCTGTTTGGGTCGTTGGTGACCGTGCCCGACAAGATCGCCCAAGGTAACAAGGGCATCGACCATTGGTGGAGCCTGGGGCTGGAATATGGATCGGGCTACGTGGACCTATTGAGCGTCTCCGGGCCCGTGGCCACCAACGGCATGAAGAGCAAGCTTTACGGCCATCGCAACGGGTTCGACCCCTACGACGACGCCTACTTGAATTTCCCCGGCCCGACCACGGTGAAAAAAACCTTCTACGTCGACCTGGGCACGGGCGTGAAGACGGGCTACGCCTTCCGCGAGACGCTCTGGAAGGCGTACGACGTGTTCCAGCCGGTGACCACGCCGCATTTGCCGTTCCACGAGGCGGCCGAACTCACCAAGGAGTATGTTAAGAGCACCTTCCTGCAACGCGAGTCGGGGGCCGCCGGCTATGGGTTCTGGCCCACGTCGTCGCTCTTCCAGTACGCTTGGTGCGGCGGCAACCTGATGATCGCCCACTCCCTGTTGTACCATGGGGCACGAACCGGGGATCTTCAAGCCCGCGAGCAGGCGCTCGCGACGCTCGACTTCTTTGTCTCGAACTCTCAAACCCCGACCGACGGGCTGCTCTTCGGCGACTTCGACGACATCCGCGGCAAGTGGCTGCCGGGAACCTTCCACGGCCTCGAGCCGGGCATCGCCAGCCGGCAGTTCGGCGAGATCCTCGAACGGATGGCCGATCTGGTCATCCTGGGCCGAGAACTGAACCTCGAACAGGCCGAGCAGTGGGCCGACGTCTTGCAAAAGGGCTGCGACTTCCTCATGCGAACGCCGCGGCACAAGGGCCTATTCCCCCGGGCCTGGAACGCCGACGGGTCGGCCCAAGGCTGGGAGCCGGGCAAGGCGCCCGATCCGAGCCGAACCTCGACCGCCGGCGCGTTCTGCATTGCTCCGCTGGTCAAGTGCGCGCGGATCACGGGCGAGAAAAAGTATCTCGACGAAGCCGAGCGAACTTTGCAGGCCTACTACAAAGAGTATTGCGAAGACCTGGCCACGCCGCCCTGGGGTACCACGCTGGATTGCGGCGGGATCGACGTCGAAGCGTTCACGATCATGCTGCGGGCCGCGCTGGATGTGTACGAAGCCACGAACGACAAGCGTTATCTCGCCTGGGCCAAGGACGCGGCCGACTTGAATTTGACGCTGATGTACTTCCACGACATCGGTTTCCCGCCCGGCAGTCCGTTGCGGGACATGATCACCACGGTCGGTTGGACGCTGATCGGCACGCAGAACCAGGAGATCGACTGCTACGGCTACTACTCGGCCCCCGAGTTCTATCGCCTGGGCCAACTACTCGGCGACGCCCGCTACAAGAAGCTGGGCAAGGTAATCTTCGACTCGAAGACCCAAACCGTCTCCCGCCCCGGCCGCACGTTCGATATAGCGCTGGGCAGTCAAGGCGAGCACTTCAACCACAGCAACTGCACCTACGCCCCCGGCGGCAACTGGCGAGGCCAGATCTTCAGTGTAGGCATCGGCTGGGTCCGCGGCTCCTCAATGATGGCCCAGATCAAGCTGCACAGGATGGAGCCGGATGTGTTTTCTTGGTCGCCGACGAAAGAGAAGAACGAATAAGCATCCCGAATTCGGCGTGCAGTAGCCACGTTCGCCAGAACGTTGGGTCTGTCGGAGGATTGCAACCATGTTGTGGCCAACATAGCTACAAAATCGCCCCGAAAGTGTTTTCCTAGGCGCCAACGAAGGAGAACGAGTCAGAGTGACGAATTTCCCGCCCGGTGGCCGACTCAACGGCAAATACCGGTCGAACCCGTCAAAAGCAGTTCGTAGTGACTTCATTCGGTCTTTCCCAGGATTCAGCCAAGCAGCCCCGATGCATCTGGGCACAACAAACGGGTTGGAAAATGTTTGCCCGCAAAGCAGCGTAACAGGTTACCCTGCAAGCATTTACGCCGCGGGCTGTTCAGCAAATGTTATTGATCACTTCCCTGCCCCGACAACAGGCCGCCCCGTGACCGTCCAAGCCCACGCGACCGGTTGTACTCCAGCCACTGACGTGCTAAAATCACCACCATCGGGCAGGAACGTTGTTATTGGGCAGCAACTCGCCCCATTCGTTTTCCCGCGTTGCTCAATGAATACTAGTTAGCCATGGAGATTTCACCGTTAGAAACGATCATGCCGAACAATGACTGAACGAACAATCAAGAACCATCCGAGCGTTGATCCGACTACGCCTAGCGTGGTCGAAAGCGAGGCGTACGTTCGGGAAGTTGTAAGACTTCAGAAATTGGCTCAGCCCAGCAAGGAGTACGAGGACGCCCTGAAGCAGCTTCAGGAATTCGCTCAGCCCAGCAGGGAGTACGAAGACGCCGTGAAGCAGCTTCAGAAACTATCTCGGCCCAGCAAGGAGCACCGGGACGCCGTGAAGCAGCTTCAGAAATTGGCTCGGCCCAGCAAGGAGTACCAAGACGCCTTGAAGCACCTTCACGAATTGGCTCAGTCGAGCAAGGAGTACCAGGATACCTTGAAGCAGCTTCAGGAAGCGACTCAGGTGAGCAAGACGTACCAGCACGCCTTGAAACGATTTCAGAAGTCGGCTCAGTCCACCCGCAAGTATCAGGACGCCTTGAAACAGTTTCACAAGTCGTCTCAGTCCACCAACGAGTATCAGCACGCCTTGAAACAGTTTCAAAAGCTAACTCGGTCCTCCAAGCAGTACCAAGATGCATTGAAGCAGCTTCAGGAATCGACTGAGCCCAGCAAGGAGCACCAGGACGCCTTGGAACAGCTTCAGAAGTCGGCTGCTCAGTCCACCAAGCAGTATCTAGAAGAACTGCAGAATGCGGAAGAGCTTTGCAGCGTATTTGAGAAGCATGCCGAACGATAGCTACAAAGATCAAGTCTTCATGAATTGTCCGTTTGACGGCAAGTATCTGAAGATGTTTCGCGCATGCACATTCGTTATTCTCGACGCGGGTTTTGTTCCCCGTTGTTCCCTCGAATCCAGCGATGCCACGCGGTTTCGACTGAATACAATCGTACAGCTCATAGAAGAATGTCGTTACGGAGTGCATGACCTGTCACTTGTTGAACTCGACCCTCAGTCAAAACTTCCGAGGTTCAATATGCCGTTTGAACTCGGCATTTTCTACAGTGCGAAGCACTTCGGAAGTCCCAAGCAAAAACGGAAAACGTGTCTTGTCCTGGAGAAAGAGAAGTATAGATATCAGAAGTTTATCTCGGACATCTCTGGCATCGACATCACCCCACATCAGCACACCCCGAAAAGGCTTATTCTGGCAGTTCGCCATTGGCTAGTTACGGCCTCACGACGGACCAATATTCCGTCGGGAGAGGAAATCCACGGCAGATTCGAGGCGTTCAATTCAGACATGCGGAAGGCATGCCGGCAGAGATCCATGGAATATGACTCGATGCCTTTCACTGAACTCGTTAAAAACATGAGCGATTGGCTCCGCTACAACCAGACAGAACACTCGCCCTTGTTCGGCCCGTGAAACTGAAGCGAGGGTGGGCTAATAAATCGTTCCAGCCGACGTATTACTCGTGTGATTGCGGCAGAAGAAAGGGCGACCTCACTGATATTGGTGGGAAATGATAGTGTAGCATGATCCTGCGGCCCTTTGCGGCTCCCGGCGGCCAGGAAGGACGGACGATAATCAGTGATGTCCGCTTTATGTCCGCTTTGCGTCCGGCTTTGCGTCCGGCAGTCAAGGCGAGCACTTCAACCACAGCAACTGCACCTACGCCCCCGGCGGCAACTGGCGAGGCCAAGTCTTCAGCGTAGGCATCGGCTGGGTCCGCGGCTCCTCCATGATGGCCCAAATCAAGCTCCACAAGATGGCCCCGGAGGTGTTTTCTTGGGCGCCAACGGAGGAGAAGGAATAAGGGCGCCGAATTTCCCGCCCAGCTCAACGGCATTGACAACACGGCCGACCTCGCCGCCGCAACGCAACGTAACAGGTTGCCCGGGAAGAAGTTACGTCGAGACGTGTCCAGCACCGGCCGGGGTGTTCTTGAGCACTTCCCTGCCTCGATAACAGGTGCCGCGCGACTACCAGAGGCCACCTGAACCGTTGCACTCCAGCGACGGTGTGCTAAAATCACCACCATCGGGCGAGAACATTGTTGGACAGCAACGCGCCCCATTCGCATTCTCGCGTTGCTCAATAAACACTACTTATAGGGCAAAGCAATGACCATTCCTCAATGGGCTAATGCCGAAATCTCGTCGCAGCTCGATGCGTGGATTGCCGCGGGTGAATCCGCGGGGCTTGAATTCAAAGCAGAATTGCCCGAGCAACGCCGAAAGCTTGCGCAAGAAATCGCCGCGATGGCAACATCCGGCGGCGGGCATGTGCTTATCGGTGTCTCTGATGAGGGTGCCGTTGTTGGTCTGACGCTCACTGATGGCGGTGAACGTGACGACTACTTTGAGCAGATTCAAGGTATCGTCGATACGGTACGCCCGGCAGTGGATGTTGAACTGGATTACGCTGTAACACAGTCTTTCACGATCCTTGTCATATCAATTGGTAAACAGTCGGAACCTGTGTTTTACGTCGAACATCGGCCGTACATTCGCGATGGTCGCCGATCTCGCCCAGCACGTCCAGAAGAAGTCGTAAGTTGTGTTTGGGCGCATCCCAGTTCCGAACATAAGCGCGAACTGGAACGCATTCACGAACGTCAGATGGCAAACATCGTAGATGGCGGACAAAGAGCACGCTATTCGTCCTTGCGGTAACGGAACCGTTGTTCGATACCAGAAACACGAATGGCTTTATAACCAAACGCTGGACCGGAGCGGCCGATCCGGTTGGAATCAAGTGGGATGCTGATTGGCGGCCGCCCAGTCAGCTTTGTCGTCAGGAAGCACAATCGAGCTCACGCATGGATGGGGAAACACTTGTGAATGCAGCGAATGAGATCTTCACACTGCTGTCCGGCGCTCTGATGCCCGTCATTGCAATTGTGGCTCTGCACATCGCGTGGCGCCAACATCAGACGGCTCAAGGCAAACTGAAGCTGGATCTATATGATCGACGTTTCAACGTGTATCGTGGCCTCATGGACCTGTTTGCTGCCGTTCTTCGCGATGTCAAAGTGTCTCATGACGAGCTTGCCAAATACCGCGCCGAAACAAACGAAAAGCAATTCCTATTCGATGAAGACATCGTGAAATTCATGACGCAGGTGCGCGATAAGGCCATCGACCTCCGTCACGTTAATCAGCAGATGGAGAAACTATCAGATGGTCGCGAAAATGAACGCCGCCAACTCGCTGAACAAGATTCCGAATTGCTGCGGTGGTTTAATGAACAAGAAGAACTTGCCCCCGGCAGATTTGAAGAATACCTTGGCTTCAAGCGTAACTTGTAGGCTTGCTAATAATCGTTCCACCGGAGTTGTGGTCCGCGCGGAACCTGAATTCGAAAGTCGCTGGCCGCAACCCGGTGAACTCAAGCGTTAGACCACAGGATACACTATGAAGATTGACGAAACGTTCAGCATTCCTTGCCCAGAATGTGGCGGCACCGAATTCCACCGGCCGGATCCGCTCGAGGACGACTCATTCGTCAAATGTGATCAATGCGGATTTGAGGTGATGGTTGCCGACCTCAAAGAGCATGGTCTCCACGAGGCAAAGGAACACGTGGCCAAACAGGTGCAAAAGCAACTGAAAAAGGAACTCCGCAAGTTCTTCAAATGACCACCAATGAAATACTCACGCTTGGCGTTTCACTTGTATCGGTCATTATTGCCGTTACTTCGCTGATTCGTACGCGAAAGGTTGCGGCTGAACAACTGTGTCTCTCGCAAGAACATTTGCAGCTTGCCGAGAAACAGCTTCAGTTTGACGAGATTGCGGCACAACTGGCTTCAAAACAGATCGAGCAATTAGAAAACGACGAACATGAGAAACGCCAACCCAGGTTCCACGTTGACGTAACGAAACTGGGAAAGTCATACCATTTTCTAGTCGCAAATCGCGGTGATGGTAGTGCCTACAATCTGAACTTCGCATTGATCGACTGCACAGACTCACCGGTCAGCCCTGAAGAGAAGTTCCCCGTCCCAGAACTCCGATCGCAGGCTCGTGTCAAACTGCTCGCGGGGATACACATGGGGAGTCCTCGGAAATATCATGTTCGTTTGACTTGGGACGATTCGGAAGGTAATCAACACTCCGATGACTTTCACGTCACTTGGTAAAACGTGCCCTAACCAGGCGATGAACGCGGAGCCGCCGACAGCGCGACGATCGGAGAAAATTGGGCGACACCGATGCTCGTGGGAAATGATAGTGTGCCATGATCCTGCAACCCTTTGCGGCTCTGGACGGCCACGAAAGACGAACGATAATCAGTGATGCCCCCTTGGTGTCCTCGCCTTTTCGTCCGAAAAGATTCCCGACCCCTTTATTTCGACCCCTTTATTTTATTTCAATAAACACTAGTTAGCTGTCAGAGGCACTCGAATGGGCCGTAAGTATCTTGCGTTTGATATCGAGACAGCGAGGGACATTCCAGGCGTAGATTTCAACTGGAAGGCGCATCGTCCACTCGGTATCACTTGCATCGCGTCGCAATCTACCGAGTGTGATGAACCACGCGTTTGGCTGACCCACACAGATTCCGGAACTCCTGCGCCGCAAATGGCACAGGCAGACGTTGCGGCATTTGTTCGGTTTCTCTCCAATGCAACGACGGATGGCTTTTTACCACTTTCATGGAACGGACTTGCATTTGACTTCGACGTCCTGGCCGAGGAATCTGGGCTGGTCGAGGAGTGCAGAACGCTGGCCCGCAATCATGTGGACATGATGTTTCATGTCGTTTGTGCAAAGGGCTTTCGGGTCGCTCTCAATAAGGCGGCATCCGGGCTTGGTGTGGAAGGCAAACTTGCTGGAGTTGAAGGCATCGATGCACCATCACTATGGGCAAGGGGTCAATACGGCATTGTCACTGATTATGTAAAGCAGGACGTTCGCACAACTCTTGCCATCGCTCTGAAATCGGAGAGTCAACGGTCATTTGCATGGACGACACGGAGGGGAACAATCAGTTCCATGCCATTGCCGCGAGGCTGGCTTACCGTTGAGTTGGCTGCTCGCTTACCATTGCCCGATACTTCGTGGATGTCGGACCCGCCATCCAGGCGTGATTCCATGTCATGGCTGGAAGAGAAAAGTGGACCTCCCTGATATTGCTGGGAAATGATAATTTGCCATGACGCTGCGACCCTTTGCGGCTCCCGGCGGCCGGGAAAGACGGACGATTATCAGTGGTATCCCCGTTTCTTCGGACTGAGGCGGATGTTGGCTGGCAGGCTTGTCTTGGCGCGAATTTGCCCCCCCGATGTTGAACATGCTGTCGGAATGGTACAATGCGTCGAAGAGTGGTGCAATTAGGCTGGATAGAACACGACTTGTTTTGCACCTCGTTACGTCCCCCCCGCCAGAAATCACGATCACTGACAGGCATAGACTCTCATGGACACGGCCGTAGCGTACAAGGATTTCACCACACGCCTGACACTGCTGATCAGCAAGCAGCCTGAACTGATTACGACGACTCTGAGCAACATATTCACCATGCGTCTGATTGGGAACAAGACGCACGGCGATCTCGCGGAAATCGCGATTGCGGAGTTCATCAATCAGTACATGTACGACTTCCGCTCCATTCACGTCGGAAAGGACTTGTATCGCGCAAAGTCCAAAGAGGAAGACATCAAGATTATTAACGAGATGACCAAGGATGAGTTTCCCGTGAGCCTAAAAGCATACGGCGACGGTCCTCTCCAACTTTCCACGGACAAATCGTTTTCCATGTTCCCTCGCCTTGAACGGGAGAGTGGCGACATTGTCGGCTCCGACAACCTCACAAAGATCCTCGACGATCCCGCGTTCTCCGATTTCAGCGATGTCAATGTGCTTCCTCTCATTTACGACGAGCAAGCACAACGCTGCAACATTATGGTGTTCGATTACGCACGCGCACGCAAAGCTACGGCGCTCATCACGCGTGAGGAACCAGGACACGGAAGAAAGCACCCCGTTTATCGCTTTTATGATGCTCAAGGCGATTACATTTGCGAGGTTCGCTACGGCGATGCGACTGCCAACGCGCTTCAGCGCGGACTCTGGACGCATACCAAGAACGGGCTCAAGTTCTTTGACAGCATTACCAACGGTTGGATCGACTATTCGCACAATCTTATTTTGGTTAAACTGTTTTCACACGCACTGATTTCTTCCGAGGCCGGTCATACAACCGCACTTGAGAAGATCAAGGAAGATATCGCTCTGCTGAAACAACGCGCAGGAATGTCGCAATGACCAACTTGTCTCTGTTCGATGACATGGTCGTCGACGCACCATCCACACAAGGCATCAAGTACGCGGGCTCCAAGCTCAAGCTGCTGCCGCACATATTGGATCTTGCGAAAAGGACACACGCGAAAACAGTCCTTGATGGTTTTGCCGGCTCAACGCGAGTCTCCCAAGCTTTCGCCAAGACCGGGTATCGCGTGATCTGTAACGACACGTCTGTTTGGTCTGAAGTTTTTGGAACGTCCTATCTTCTAAATCGCGAGTCGAGGGATCGCTATTCGGATTTGATCCGGCACTTGAATAATGTTCCCCCGAAAGACGGTTGGTTTACCGAACACTACGGCGGTGACGCGAATGGCGGTGTTGCCATTCAGGATGATGGACTCAAGAAGCCTTGGCAGGCGCACAATACTCGCAAGCTAGATGCAATCCGTGACGAGATTGATAATCTGTCGCTTTCGACTGTCGAGAAGGCCGTTGCTCTAACGAGTTTGATTCTGGCATTGGACCGCGTCGACAGCACTCTCGGCCATTTCGTCTCGTATCTCAGGAAGTGGTCGCCTCGCTCGTTCAATGAAATGCATCTTGAAGTTCCGAAGCTGTTTTCCAATACCGAAGAGCACGAGGTCTTGCGCCGTGACGTTTTCGACATCGCCGACCATGACGTCGATCTTGCATACCTCGATCCACCTTATGGATCGAACAACGAAAAGATGCCCCCTTCACGGGTCCGCTACGCGTCGTACTATCATTTGTGGACAACCGTCTGCCTGAACGACTCGCCACAATTGTTTGGCAAGGCCCTGCGACGAAAGGACACCTCGGACACCATCGCGGCATCCATCTTCGAAGAATTCCGGAAAAATCCTGCCACTGGACGATTCCTTGCCCTTGAGGCAATTGAACGGTTGATCCAAGCTACATGCGCTCGATGGATCATTCTGTCCTACAGTTCCGGCGGGCGTGCTACGGCAGGTGAATTGAAGGATGTTCTTTCAGCAAACGGCAAAGTCATCGACGTAATTGAAGTAGATTACAAACGCAATGTCATGGCGGGAATGAAATGGACCAATGACTGGATTCGTGACGCCGAGTCCCCGAATTGTGAATTCTTGTTCTTGATCGACAAAGGATGACGTGTTCAGACGGAGAAAAATGATAGTTTGGCATGATCCTGCGACCCTTTGCGGCTCCCGGCGGCCAGGAAAGACGGACGATAATCAGTGATGTCCCCTTGGTGTCCCCGTGAGCCAGCAACACCTCCGAGGCGTTAAGG
Organism: uncultured Planctomycetaceae bacterium; assembly: GCA_964473065.1. GTDB lineage: Bacteria > Planctomycetota > Planctomycetia > Pirellulales > Thermoguttaceae > CAYYOX01. The sequence goes on from CAYYOX010000117.1 coordinate 12,824, forward strand.
TACTATGGATACGCTCTTAACATGGATACGTCACCCAGTCTTCACATGGTTGACGGCGGCAATCGTTGGTGGAGCAATTGTTGCTTACATTAACGGGCTCGTCGCACGACGACTACGAACCCTTGGCCGTATCGAATTCCTTCGGACGCGTATCGTGGCGCAGAATCCACAAGACACGGACACTCTTGCGGCAAATCGTTACGCCCTCGAATTGCGAATGCACAATACATCTGACGAACCAAAGGTCGTCGAATCACTGATGATTACCTTTAATTTGCACAAACGCGGCACAGCACGAAGAAGTCCAATTCGGCTCGAAAGCCCTACGACCAAGATGGTCTCAAACGACCCCGATGTCGGAATGAACATTCCGTTTCGACTTCGAGATCTAGACGGTCAACCGCTAGAATACATCGTTTTGCCACCACGTGAAGTCAAAATCGTGCCGGTTGAAATCGAAACTCGAACCTTCGACTTCGCGGGAATTCCTGAACCGCGACACGATGCCAACGCAGACCTGCAAATGGCGATTCAAGGATCGCACGTCTCAATTCATTTTCGTTATCCGGCCGAAAAGCGGTTGCAGAGCCAACTTATTATCGACACAACCGAAAGGCAGGGGTGGGAATGCCAAGGTGTCGTTCGTTTTCCGGACCGCACGGATGCCCCGGAAGCCAGCTAACAATTGCGTGAACCGGAGCGACGAATCCAGCGAACTCTGGGCGGAGAAAAGACGGAGAAAAGTGGACCTCCCTGATATTGGCGGGAAAGGATAATTTGCCATGATCCTGCGCCCCTTTGCGGCTCCCGGCGGCCGGGAATGACGGACGATTATCAGTGATGCCCCCTTGGTGTCCCTGTCAGGCCATGACAACTGGCCTACCGTGTTTCGTAGCAAAGGGTTATACTGGAACCAGCACAGCGTCGAATTCGTGTTATCCTGACCAAGAAACGCGCATTCGGCGTGAATTCAGTGTCGATGAATCATTACTGGATTTTTGCAAAATGCAGATTCAACCTTCCCTCTCCCTTTGGGAGAGGGGCAGAAGAGACACGCAAGCAAGGAAGGGCGTTTCTCGTGAATCGCCCTCACCCTAACCCTCTCCCAGAGGGAGAGGGGACCAATTTGCAAAAG
>CAYYOX010000118.1:0-860 GCA_964473065.1 uncultured Planctomycetaceae bacterium
AAGGAACAGATGCGTCCTCTGGGGACGGCAGACGACGCTTGGGACGCCATCTGGGCCAACCTCACCGATCAGGTCGGCGACACCTGGGGCGACTACCTGGTCATGCTCGACGACAACATGAATTATCTGCACACGATCGGCCAGGATACGACCGACATCGGTTCGCTGCTGGGTTTCGAGTTGTACCAGGCCTACTCAACGGGCCCCTTTGGCTCACTGGCTGGTGCCATCGACGCCTATGTCCCTGCCCCGGGAATGCCGCTCATCTTCCGGCGCACTTACGGCTCGTCGATCGACTCCCGCTACGAACTGGGACCGCTGGGCCGCGGCTGGAGCCACAACTGGGACGTGTCTGTCGAAGTGCTCACCGACGGGCACGTCATGGTTCACGCCCCGGGCGGCGCCGACCGTTATTTCGAGAACCTCGGTTCCGGTACCTATCGGGCCGCCCCGGGCGATTACGCCGTCCTGACCGCCGCTCCCGACGGATACCAGCTTACCGAGAAACACGGCACCGTCTGGAAGTTCCACACCGACAACCGCTTGAACTATGTCGAGGACACCAACGGCAATCAAAGCTCGCTCGCCTATGGTTCGGAGGGCCTGACAAGTATCACGCACAACACCGGGCAACAGATTCTCTTGGAGTACAATGCCGAAGGTCGCGTTTGGTACGTCACCGATCCAAGAGGTGCCGAGCCCGAAGACGACCACGTGACCACTTTTGAGTATGACGCCTCGGGCGAGTACCTGCTGACGGCCGCCGCTCCGGATGATGATGGCACGGATCGTGTGACCAACAGTACCTACGATACCCGGGTAGCGCCACAGCATTTCCTTGACCTTCACATGTAGGAACT
>CAYYOX010000118.1:870-13924 GCA_964473065.1 uncultured Planctomycetaceae bacterium
CCACGTTATCTACGACTCCACCGGCCGCTTGATCGAGACGTACGTCGATGAAGCCGACCCTGCTGCACACGACGCGCAGGGCGAGGGTCTGACCCGACTCGAACAGGTCACGTTCACCTACGACCCGGCCGGAACCATCACGGTCCTAGACGCCGCCGGCCGGCAGGCCGTGCTTTACTTCGGCCTCGGTGGCCGGCTGGTCCAGGTCCGCGATGGTGAGGGAAATGTCCTTAGCAAGGTCTATGACGACGATTATCACGTCACCGGTCTCACCGGTCCCGGCGGGCAACGCTACGCCTACGCCTACGATACGCTGGGTAACTTGGTCGACAGCGAGGATCCGCTTCGTCACCACGTGACGTTCACTTACACTCCGACGCTGAACAACCTCGACGTGGTAACCGACGCGCTGGGCCACACGATCGACTACGACTACGACGCCGCGGGCAACCTGACCGCGATCACCTATCAAGACCTGACCAGCGAGACGTTCACCTACGACACCGAAGGAACGATCGAAACCTGGACCAACCGCCGCCATGATCTCGTCGACCCCGAGCCTTACGACGGCACGGTCGTCTACACGCATAATCTGGCAGGGCAGATCACCAGCAAGGACTATCTGCAAACCGACGGTTTCATTGATTACGAGTACACGTACGACGATGCCGGGAACCTTCTCACGGCCACTGATGCCAACGGCCCGATCACGATGACCTACTACGCCGGCACCGACTGGCTCGAAACGATCGGCTACCCGGACGGCCACTCGTTTGCATTCGAGTACGACGCGCTCGGCCGGCGGAACAAGCGCACCGACGACACGGGCAGAATGGTCAACTACGAATATGACGCCGTCGGTCGGCTGGAGCGAATGACCGAAGGCGCGGACGGCCTCGTCCTGATTGTCGACTATGACTACGACACCGCCGGCTCCCTGGTCCGCAAGACGCTTGGTGCCAGCAGTGTCTACACCACCTACGATTATGATGACGCGGGCCGCTTGACCCGCTTGGCGAATTATAATGGCGCCGACGATGAGCTTTCCTACTTCAACTACACGTACGATGCTTCGGGGCAACGGACCTCGACGGCCACGCACAACGGCACGTGGGACTACGAGTACGACCCGACCGGCCAGTTGATCCATGCCGTCTTCGCCTCGACCAATCCCGCCATCGACGATCAGGATCTGACCTACGTCTACGACGCCGTGGGCAACCGGATCCAGACGATCACGGCCGGGGTAAGCGCCGACTACCTCACCAACGAGATGAACCAGTACGACCAGGCTGAGGATGTCACCTATTTGTATGACGACGACGGCAACCTGATCGAGAAGACCGAAGACGGTGTCACTAGCAGATATACGTACAACGTGGAGAACCGCCTGGTTCGCGTCGAAGTCTTTGGCGACGGCACGGACCTGGACCCGACCGACACCTGGGAGTACACGTACGATGCCCTGGGTAACCGGATTGCCTCGACACACAACGGGGAGACGACCAGTTACGTCGTCGATCCGTGGGGTTTCGGCGATGTGGCGGCCGAGTATGATGGCAGTGGCACGCTGATCGCCCGCTACGATCACGGCTACGGCCTGCTGGCCCGAGTCGACGAGGCCACGCTGCAATCCGCCTACTACACCTTCGACGCCACTGGCTCGACCAGCGAACTGATTGATCCCACCGGTACCGTGCTGAACACGTACGCGTATGACCCGTTCGGTATCTCACTCACCCAGTCCGAGACCGTGCCGGACAATCCTTTCCAGTATGTCGGCCAATACGGCGTGATGCACGAGGCCAACGGTCTGGAGTTCATGAGGGCGAGGTTCTATTCACCAACTCTTGGACGGTTTCTTGCGGAAGATCCTTTGGGAATTGGCGGTGGTGATCTGAATCTCTATTCCTATTGCTCGAATGACGCAGTCAACTGGAATGATCCTAATGGAGAATTTGCGACATGGATTGTGGCCACTTCAGTTATACTGGTGTTTGTGTATGCGGTAGGATCGCTCGGAGGCTTAAAGACTGGGGGAGAATCTTTGAGCCCTATTGAGACTGACGTAGCTGAGGAAAGAGCATATGACGGCGCCTTGCCAAGGAACCAACCCCAGGATCCAGACAATACGGATCCAGACGGTACTGATCCAAGGGACAAGGATCCGAATGACGATGACGATCCGAACGATCAGGCCCCGGGGCCTGGCAACGATTTCCCGGGAGGAGTAATACCAGGCCCTGCCTATGGAAAACCCGAGAAAACGCCCGACCCGCCCACCACGCCCGCGCCCGGCGGCAGCGGCGGTACCGGCGAAGCCGTGGACCCCAATGACAAGATTGCCCCGGCGGGCTACGGGGAACTGGGCTTTGTGTCCGAGGATGAAACGCTCGCGTACACCATCCGCTTCGAGAATATCGCAGATGCCACGGCCCCGGCCCACATCATTACGGTTACCGATACGCTCGACGAGGACCTCGACCTGAGCACGTTCGAATTGACCGAAATCGGCTTTGCAGACCAAACCATCCACGTGCCCGAGGGCTTCAGCGACTACCAGACGACGGTGGATCTGGTCGTCAACAATGAGTTCGTCACCGACGCCGCACTTCGTGTGCAAATCGACGTATCGCTGGACATCGGCTTGCGGGAGCTTACCTTCCAGATGATGGGCCTCGACCCGCTGACCGGATGGCTGCCCGAGGATTTCTTGCTGGGGATCCTCTACCCCAACGACGACACGGGCCGCGGCGACGGCCACATCAGCTACACGATCAGTCCCAAAGCAGCAAACGTGACCACCGGCGACGAGATCCTCAACAAGGCCTCGATCATCTTCGACTGGAACGACCCCATCGAAACCCCCCTGGTCCGCAACACGATCGATGCCATCGGCCCCAGCAGTGCCGTCATTGCACTCGCTGACGAAATTACCACGCGGCGGTTCACGGTTACCTGGGACGGTGCAGATGACGACGGCGGCTCGGGGATCGGCACTTACGACATCTACGTTTCCACCGACGGCGGTCCCTACGAACGCTGGCTAGACGACACGCCGGAGACTTCCGCCGTATTCACCACCGACCCCGGCACGCACACCTACGCCTTCTACAGCATGGCCACCGACAACGTCGGCCACGAGGAGGCCGCCCCCGAGGACGAGACACCCGACGCCCAAACCACGTCCGACGCCCCGCCGGTTTACTACTGGAAGGTGACCGGCGACGGTGATTGGGACGAAGCGAACTGGGTCGACTCAGACGGCAATCCTCTGCCGGTGAATCTGCCCGAGTATCCCAACGAGTCCACCGATGTGGTCATAAGGACAGACACCCTCACCATCGGCGCCGATTTCTCGGCCTTCCACGTAACGGTCGAAAGCGGCGGCCTGATCATCGCCCCCAGTGCCACGCTCAGCGTCCTGGGCAACTTCGAGCAATTGACCGGCACCGAGTTCACCTCCGAGCTGGACGGCCCCAACAACGGCCTGATCGACATCACCGGCACGGCCACCCTGGCCGGCACGGTGAATTTGCAGGCAACCGGCTCGCTGGGAGATTTCAGCGATTTGAGCCTGGAGCCCTGGGGCGACTGCACCCGCACAATCATCAGCGCGGCCGGCGGTCTTGGCGAAAGCCCCTTTGAAGTCGAACCGACGGCAGGACAGCATCTCGGCTACGGCGTATTCCTGACCGACGAAGGGGCCAACCTCCAAACGATAACCTACGACACCAACGCCGTGCTGGCGGACGTTTTTCAGGCCGCCCCAGGCGACACCGACGGCAACCGGAAGGTCGAAGGCCAGGACATCCTCAATATCCTCCAAGCCGGATTCTTCGGCGACGGCATAATTCCCGGAGTTGCCTGGGGGAATGGTGACTTCAACGGCGACCACAAGGTGTCTGGAACCGACATCCTGATGCTACTGCAAACCGGCCTGTTCGGCGACGGCCTCTATAGCGGAAATCTCTGCGCTGTGCCCGTCAAGAGTGCGCCGGTCAAGAAGTCCAACGGTGCAGCGGATCTCGCCAAGGCATTCATCAACGACAGAGCGCTGATCGAGATGTTCACCGGCGACTCCGACGGTCCCGGCCTCTCGCTGGGCAAGTCTGACTGGTTGCAGGACATCGGGCTCGGCGGTGCCAAGGAGCGGCCGGTCAAGAAGAGCGACTCGATCAAGATCCACGACAAGTTGCTGGCCGTGTACGAACAGTGATCAACAACGAGCCCATTGGGCCGAGTTGACAGGTAATACAAAGGCGCCCCGGTCAAAACGATATGCGTCCGAATCCGCGAAGTTGCCACAGAGGCAACATCCGACAAGAAGGGCGAGGCCGGCACTCCGTCGCAAGAGGAGCACCTTTAGATTGAGTCGGAGCATGCGGAACTCCCTGGTTATTCCTCGCGTCCCAGTGTCACCACTCTCAAAGTACTCGCTGGCGGCAGCGGTGGCTCTCGGGGCCGGTCTTGATGTGCTGGGAGCGTCTCCCATTGCAATAAGTACTTCGTGTCCGTCCCGTTTGCTTTGCCCAGATCGTGGGCGAGCCGCACGCCGATTCCTTCAAATGCGATTGCCGGTTTGGTCAGGTCCTTTGGGTACTCGGAAGGGACGGGAACACTTTGCTTCACGGGCTTAAGCGTGGCTTCATCGAGGATAATTCGCCCGGAGCCGTAGTCGCGGTGTCGGTACTTGATATAGAACATGGCCGGATCGAGCTTCCTCAGGTTGCCGATCTTGATTCCAATAAACGGCATCGCACCGCGTCCACTAAACGGTATGCTTTTCTCCCAGGCGGTGATCGGATGGCGTTTCCACTCTCCCTGTTGGAATCGGGCCACGTAGATCTGCATGTGGCCGTTCTCGTCCGTTTTGTGGTACGCGAGGATCGGGCGGTTCGCTGAATCAAACGCCAGACTCTCGCAGCCGTTGATGATACCGCCGCCGGCCGGCACCAGATCGACACACAACTTCGACTGACCGAGCGTTAATGGGAGTCGAACCGGTGTGCCGTCGGCCGCCTCCCAATGCTTCAGGTCGCGACTCAGCGCGTAGGACAAGTGGTGATTCGTCGCGCAGTCCGGCGTATCCCGCCATACCCAGATGATGTGGAACAGACCGTCCGGTCCCTTGGCCGGTCCCCGAGGATAGGCGTTGCGATTGCCTTCACCCTCGAAGAGCGGAGTATCGAGAAACCGGGTCCATATCTTCGTGTTGGCATCATACGCGTTATAGAACCGTTTGCCGTTCCCACTGCCGCCGGATCGGTAGGTGAACAACAACTCGCCGTCCGCATCGTGCAAGAAACGCGGATACGTGCACCGTTGCTCCTCTTGCCCGGTCATCGGCAACCGCTCGAAGGTCGCGATGTCGCCGGGCTCTTGCGTGCGAAAGTAGATCAGCGGCACGCAATGCATATTGCCGGCAAGGTGAAGGTGCCCGCCCGCATCGATGGCCATCGTGATGTAATTGTGGCTGTCCCACCCCACCTTGCTGGGCAGTTGAACCTTCTGCCACACGCGGTCTTCGAGCCGGCGCCGGGCCACGATCATCTGGTGTTTCTCATTGTAGTAGGCTACGACCTGTTGTCGATCGTGCGTCAGCAGGCAGAAGCCTACGGGAAACCATGACGGTACCGTGTCGACGCTGAGCGTGTCGCGGATGCGATACTCGGCTGCCATGAGCGTGCTGGTAACACTTGAAACCAACAACGAGACGACCACAATAAGTGCCAAAACACGAAAGAAGGATCGCATGGCTAATTCTCCGTCCTCTATGATATCAAGATGCGGACCATCCTAGCATGGCACCAGCCAGGCGCCTACGAGCGGGGCTGCTATCACCTTACCAGCCAATTCGATGAACCGCGGGGTGACCGAACGTAGATCGAGGCAGTCGCTTTGGGCGACTACCCCTGACTACCTGTCCTTACCAAAAACTCCATCCGGCGATTGTACCAGCCGACAGGACACGCGTCGAATTGGGTGGCGAGCGAGGAAATCGCCACAAAGAAGCATAGAATCTCGCGCGAATCAGGACGTTCCACCATCACACCCAGACCGGTAGCGACGAACCAGCCAGGCAAGCCGATGTTTACGATCACGCAGCACGCGAGTATCGGTGATGCAATCCGCCGACCTGCCGAATGGAGATTACCTCTCGATTCTCTTGTTATCTTGCGTGTATCGCCCAGTCAACCCGGCCAGGAAATGTCGGGGGAACGGCGGCCATCTTGCCTATTTTGACAGGTGCCAAAACAAGGGGGTTTTGGGGTCTAAAATGCGATTTAGCGTGAAAGGGTATATGAGTAGGGTAATGATGCTAAATCGCGAAAGAGGGCTCTAGTTCTAAGTAGAAAACAGGGTCTCCGCGCAGTGAATCGGGAAAGCACTGGTCTGGGAAAGTGGGAGCCGTGCGAGGGCGTATGTAGTGAGTCAGCTCCGCTTGCAAAGCAGCGGTCAGGATGGCGCTGCCCTCATGGGAAGCAAGTTTCCACCATCCTTCACGTGGCAGCGTTTTGTGGGTATATTGACTATGGATTGGCAATCCAACCCCACGCAGACCCCAGTCGTGCCGCTGGCACCATGGTCGCCCTGAAACGTCTGCTGACAGGAATGTCGATGAATTCGAGGATTTACCTGGATCACTGCTCAACCACGCCAGTGGACGATTCTGTACTCGATGCGATGCTTCCGTATTTCTGCGAGAAGTTTGGCAATCCGGGCACGTCGCACCAAGTTGCGGGAGGTGAGGCACAACGTGCCGTCCGGCATTCCCGCGAGATCGCCGCTGAGTTTCTCAACTGCAACCCTAACGAGTTAATCTGGACTAGTGGGGCCACTGAGTCAAATAATCTAGCGATTCTTGGCTTGGCTGCCAACGTACCACACGGGAAAAGGCACTTAATCACGCAGGAGACGGAACACTCCGCTGTCATCGAGCCTTGCAGGCGACTCGAAGCAGATGGCTGGGATGTTACATATCTCAATGTCGACCAGTGGGGACAGGTTGACGTCGACCACTTGCGCGACGCTCTGAAAAACGAGACTTCGTTGGTCTCGATCATGTGGGGGAACAACGAGATTGGCACGATTCAGCCAATAGAGCAAATCGCTGAGATTTGCTCCGAACGTGGAGTGCCGTTCCACTGCGATGCGGCACAAGCGGTTGCTAAGGTTCCAATCGATCTCGATTCAGTACCGATCACGCTACTCACACTTTCTGCGCACAAGTTTTATGGTCCCAAAGGCTGCGGTGCATTGTTTCAGCGGGACCTAGCCAGAAAGAAACTTGTTCGACCGCAAACGCTTGGCGGTGGGCAGGAAAAGGGCATGAGAAGTGGGACGCTCAATGTCCCGGCGATTGTCGGCCTTGGTGCAGCTTGTCGGCTGGCAATGACTCACATGGATGATTGGAGTCGACACACGTCAGAACTGCGGGATCTATTTGAAGATCGGATTCTGACAGATTTAGAGGACGTTGATTGCAACGGAGCCCCCGACGCCCGTTTGCCGAATGTCTCCAATCTAGCGTTTCAAGGAACGGATGACGAAGGCCTACTCACTTTGTTGCCAGATATTGTTGCCAGCACAGGGGCCGCGTGCCACGTCGCCGATTTTGCACCCAGCCATGTACTCACGGCACTGCGAAAGCGACCTGATGTGACTGAGTGTTCATTGCGTTTCGGATTTGGAAAAGACAACACCCGAGAAGAAGCAGAAAGGGCCGCGGATTTGGTCATTGATGCGGTGAATCGCTTGCGAAGCGAAGCTTGACTTGCCTTCTTCTACAATTGGCAAATCAAGCACCCTTCTTCTCGCCCTGGGTCATCTTCAAATTCAACGTCGGTCAGAATATGCACCAGCTTGTTCGACTTGCGTTTCCTTTTCTTTTTCTGTTCCTCCCAGTGACGCTCAATCCCCGCAATTCTCTCGGGTTTCTCAAGCTCCTCCAACGATTCGTCACCACACCAGTAGAATGCGTTTCCATCGGCGTTGTACTGTTGTTGGGCGTACTCGTATGCTTTGGCCTTTTCAAACAACTCTGGGTAGGTTTGCTTGAGTCGAACCCATTCGATCTTCTGTTGGTAGAAGCAGAAGTAGCATCCCGATCGCGTGCGACCCCACTCGGTGTACTTGGGTAAGCCCAGGCCGGATTCTTCCAAGATGCGAATTACATCCTCGTAGACAATGCCATCCTCTCGAAATGGGAAAACAGTCTCGATATTCGGCTTAGCACTAATGTAACCAGACCTACTTTCGTCTGCACGCAGACCAACGTAGTTCACAACCGGATCATCACCAATCCAACGCTCGAAGGGCTTCAGCTTCAGTTTATTGGTACACCATCGTCGCATGTTAGATGGAATCATGCCACGATACACTTTGAGCCAATGGTCAAAGCCTCTATCCGGGTTGCTCTTCAGAATCGGCCTGCCAAGGATTGCCTCTAAGCGGTCAAGATACTCGTATGTTTCATCGAGTTCCTTGAAGGTATCATGGAAGATATATTCCATATCGGGCACGCGATCACGCATGTAGATCGCGAGAGCTGCGCTATCTTTGCCGCCTGACAGACTGAGTACGTGTCGAACGCTGGGCTTGTCTAGTGCATTTGATCTAGTCATCTCACATCCTTGTTGGGAACATCCTCGATGGTTGCTGAATTCAAGATACTAAACACGATGGGCAGCCCTACCCTGTACGGCTGCTCATATTCGGCCTCCATAACCGGATCCCTTTAGCCCTTAGAGTCGTCCGAGATGCGATTCAGAATTACTTGCGAAGCGACTGCGACTGCAAGTTGTGAGTTGCTGTCGAAGAGACGCTCCATTTGCCTCCGTAGGCTTGCGGCAGCCTTGCTGTTGTGGCCCGTTTCAATGACACAACTGCTCTCAATTCCGTTTGCCTGTAGAATGCTCAACCGCAAAGAGTGTTTATTTGCCGACCCGCCTCGGGCGAATGCAATGCTCGCCGTTCGTTGAAAGCGAGATGCCAGCTCCTTCATTGTTTCGAAAAACCTGGGCTCATCCCGGTCGTACCACCGCCTGGGCGGCTTTGCCACAACCAGACTTCCGACCGATTCGAGCCAAGTATCGCGTGGCAAACGCGAGTCGGCCATTCGCAGGCAGAACGCCTTCAGCGTTGGTTCGGTGACGTGAACGGTTAGGTCACTTGATTTCTGTTCGAGCGACGTTCGCAGTTGCTCGACGGTGGAGGTCTCACCAAACGACTCCGCGATCGCGTGTTCGATGCGAGTCAGTAGTGTTGGGTAAGCACTTCGCAACTCGCCAAGTGCTCGTTTGAGGGACTTGACGTACTTCTTCACGTCCGTTGTAGCCGAGCGTTTTCGTACCGGGATGCGAGGAAGGCCACAAGCGGCCGGAAGGTCTTCAAAAAGCAATGTTGCGGGTTCTGTCGCGTTTAATAAGACATCCCTTACGGCAAGGGCCTTCTTGCTTAGTGCGGTTGTGTTGCGAGTGTAATCGGGAAGAGTGGCTGCAAAGTGACAGAGCGGCCTTACGACGTCGATCAGATCGGGTGCGCGTGCATCGTCGACATCTGAGTCGACCACGTTCAAGAGCTGGTTGAATACTTCTGACCGAACCCCACTCAGCTTGCAGTACTGCAACTCAAACGTCTCGGGGGCCTTGGTAAGTCTCGCGAATTCGGCTCCGCCGATGTCGTGAAGAAAACCTCCGTCCTCGTACATTGCGATATGCTGGGCTTCCGCAACACAGAATGCGGCAAGCATCAGCGGCAGAAGTCCATCGCGAGCACCGATCGGTCGTTTGCGAAGTTCCGCGAATAGTTCAGCAACGACAATACGCTTTCCTTCATGTTCCATCAGGAATTCACGTATTCGATTGAATAGAGGAAGTAAGTTGCAGTGGTCTTGATCCGCCCTTGGAATGGCAATTCTCGCCCCATTCCGGCCAGACACATGCAAGTTCGTCTGCTTCAGGGCGGAAAGATACATCGACATCTCTGGCGGCTTCTTGGACGGGTCCATTCCAAGGTATTCTTCAGTCGCGTTATCTAAGACACGCTCAATCAAACGCATTCGAGCCGCTGCCGCTGCCGAACTCAGCCTTCGCCGGTTCAGCAGTTCGTTCAGCAGCCGTGGCGACTGATGGAAGACTCTGTCGCAAATGGTAGAGACGAAGCTGAATAACTCCCTGGAAGAGTCGATCGTGATGGGCTTTCCTTTGTGGAACCACTCCATGCCTTGACCGCTGCGAAACGATCGCACATCAAGGACGTGATTCGTTCTGTCAAGCAGGACTGACCGGGCTGCCGCAACCTGTCGCGAGACTTCTTCGCGAGCGTGCTTATCCCCGGCCAATTCCTCAACATTGGTCTGAATCCACTCCCAGCGGCGAATCTCCGCGACCAAACCGGAGAAGCCGCTTATTGGTTGAGGAATCGCGATCAGAATATCATTGCGTTTGGAAAGGCCGAGCTTTCTGATCTCCTGCATGGCTGAGGACCGCTCCGCTTTGGTCTCGCAGAGTGGAACGATTATTGCTCCGTCCGCTTGACTCGGCTCCCACCGCTTCACCGTTGCACGGAAGTCTTCAACTCTCACATAGACCAAATCAAAATGGCGAAGATTGCCGGTCTCAACGTAATGACGCCTCGCAACGATAGGCCGTTGCACCAAGTTCTCAACAACGTCGTCGACAACATTGCCCGCTTTCCTGATAGCACGCTCTGCATCGGCGTACTTCAATTCCAGGTTGACGCTCGTGTAAGGCCACAAGCAATAGCCGCCTGCGCTCCCGCGGAAATAGAGGACATGCTTCTTGGTTCGAAGGCTCTCCAGCGTCTTTGAGAACACTGGTTTTCCTGGAATGCACGTGTGATTGAGTGCATGTGTTAGCGATTCTTCGGTTGCGGTCAGCTTCTGATCATCCAGCATGTTCAAGACTCCAACGGTCTTGAGCATGGCCACTTCGTGCTCGCTGCCCGCGAGCGAGGCGTCAATGACGGATTCGATCTGGCTCCATCGACTGCTTAGAGATCTCGTGTGCAGACGGTGCCCAATACTTGATCGCACAAAATCGTAGAGTTGATGGATTCCAAAGAAGCCGTCTCCTGCATTCCGTTCCGCCGCGAACGAGCGGACAGCATTGGCGTCGGTCGAATACAGGAAGCTGAACAACGACCTTTCGTTTTGGCCGAAACGGCTAAAGAACTCAACGAGGATCGGCAATAACATCGGCTGAAGAGGGTAAATGGCGGGAGCTTGGTCAATCAGAGATTGCCTGTTCGTAACCGCTCCGAACCAACCAAGGTCAATGGCTTTTGCCATGTTTGCCTTCGCTACCCGTTTAACGCTACCCGGAAGTCTATCGACTTTCACGCCTAGTGCGCTGGAAACGAGCGAAACCAGTTGCTCAAGCGGTTGATCAAACAACAACTCCTCGAAGCGTCCACCAATCTTGTCCCATTCACGTTGGTCCGTTGCTTCCATGCGATCGGCGTAGGCAGAGAATCCTTGGTGAAGGATTCCGAGAACTACAAGCGGCGTCGAGCCGCTTCGTGATGCTGCCTCCGCGAGTGTTTGAAGAAAGGTGATGTCTTGTTCGTCAGGGTTCTGAGTGGCGAATTCGAGCGCCTTTCCCAATTCGTCCAAAACCAGCAAGACGCCGCCGCCCTGTCTGGTTTCGCTAATGAAGAGAGTTGTCTGTTCGAGTAACTCAATGGCATACCGGTCTCTCGTCGCTGGATCAGCGTCCTTCAGAATTCGCCTGGCGTCACGCAACGCTACTGGTTTCTTCCGAGACTTCGCCCCACCAACGGCAAGTTGAAGGGCACGAATTATTGCGACTGAAAGTGGTTCGCGAGTGCCCGTTACTAAGATCGGCATCACCTTGGCATTGGGTAGCGCCTTCGATAGCGGTATGAGTTGCTTCGGAAGTCTCCCGGACCCTCGGTTGCACACGCGCGCGAGTGCCAACGCAAAACAAGATTTCCCAGTACCGTAGTCGCCTGTAATTCGCCACGCTCGTTCAGTTGATCCATCGCCGAACGCGGTCGCAAACCGTCGACACAACTGACCAATCTTGTCGGTTACGACGTATTGATCCAAGGCCGTGCTATCAGCGAAATCGCGTTCCAGATGCACCGACCTTGCAAACCGCTGGCTGGGCTTCAAGTACTTGGCGATGCGATTTGCGTTAGGCATGGGCCAGGTCTCCTTCGTAGGCCTCTCCGAGAAGGTCGGCGAACTCGTAGGCATCGCTCCGTTTTAGCTGTTCAAACATGGCTGATTCGGAGTAGATCAGGATGCCGTTGCTCTGTTCCTCGATCCGGGCAAGGCGAGTGCGGAGTTCATCTTCGGGAAGCTTGAATACCTGCCCAGGGCTTCCGGCACTGGTTGCTAAATCGCGCAGAGATAGTGTTGCTTCGTTCGGGCGACAGCGCTTCCAAAAATCTTCGACCGCAAATATGAATACGCCAGGCGACAGGTCGGGTTTGGGGTCTCGGCGAAATGCGTAGGCTGGTTCGAGTTTGCCGCTGCTGCTGACCTTTTGACCTATCTGCTGGATCAATTCGAGTTCGACGAGCGGACAATCCAGATTGTCTTCCAGAATCTCGGCTTTTCGGCCCCGCGTGGGCACATACGTGTGCATAAACACGTCAAAGTGCTGAGCCAGGGTTGCTTTCGCAAGCGGACGGGCAAGCTGCCGCGATTCCCGCTCAATTGCCGAAAGAACATTGGATCGAACGATCTCGGGATCGTGGAATCGGTTGAACAGGAAGTCCCAGGCGAATAGCGGGTTATTGTGGTGCGAACAAAGCTGCCAGTGGAGCAGCCAAAGCGTTGTGACGTCCTCCATGTACGGATCGAGGCCATCGCGTCCAAAAATTCGCTCACCGAATTCGCTCACCTTTAGGCCGTTGCCATCTGCGGGTTCGGCGACTCGCATGGCTTGCACCCAGAAACGGAGTGCTTGGACCCTGGTCTTGCCGCGGCCCAAGCGAACCATAGCTTCGTCGGTCTTGCAGACTCACACCTGGTCGCAGCGGAGCCCTTCCACACCCTCTT
>CAYYOX010000119.1:0-8983 GCA_964473065.1 uncultured Planctomycetaceae bacterium
CGTCAACCGAGGTTCTGCGCAAAACGCGGTCAAAAGTGCCATTCGGGTCAGGCTAGTTTTTGCGAACGTTGGTTGTATCGATCCGCAGGACGGTCATCGAATATGGTTTGAAGGTGTAACGGAATTTCGGGCCCAGCCCGGTGACCGATTCGGTTGCGGGAGCGATCTTCGTGGGATGCTCGAGCGAGTTTTCGGCCGTCGGGTCGGGGGAGTGTAGCACAAGGGCCGTGCCTTCGGCGGCGAGGCGCTCGATCCCGTTGATCGTGACGTCGGTCGGATAGGGGTGATCGGCCACGTTGACCACCTTCAGTATCAGTTGGGCGGTCGCCCGATCGCGTCCTGCCGTGGCGAAAAGTTCGGGTGAGGCGGGCGTGTCTACCTGGATGTCGTGGATCCGCTTCCCGTCGAGATAGCATCTTACGCGGGTGCCGTCCAGTTCGATGCGGATGTCGTACCAGCGGCCCGTTTCGATCGAGCCGGGCACGCGCTGGCCGATCGGGATGACGTGCGGATTGCCGCCGATGCGGTCGACGCCGTGCTGCGTATTCCCCCAGCCGCCGCTGTTCCACAGCAGAAAACTCCCGCCGTCGTCGTCGCAGAAGATGATCGTGAAACCCTCTTGGCCGTCGATCTTTCGGGCTTTCATTTTCAGCGTATAGTCCTTCCACATAGTGCTGCCGGCGGCCGCATGACGGAACTCGCCCCGATCGAGTTGCTTTAGCAATCCGTCTTCGGTGACCCAGCGGCCGGAATAGGCCTTCCATCGCCGCATACCGCGACGGAAGTCGGGGGTGAACAATACGATGCCGCCGCTCTGTACCGAAAGTTCCTTGAACTCGGCCTGCGTTTTCCAGGTGGCCAGCCCGATCTTGCCGGCGAGGGTCTTCGCCTGCCGCGTGCCCGAGGTGACGCGGGTCGGCAGCGCCACGTCGGGGCGATGGGCGCCGAAGAGTTTCTGTACGTAATACGACGACCGGCCGTAGCTTCGCGAACTGTCGAAGCCGATCATGTCGACCGACCATTCGGAGTCGTTGTTGTTGATAAAGATCGGCGCGTAGGAGCCCATGCGTACGACGTCGGCGTTACGTTCCATGCCGGTCATAAACGCAGCCTCGGCCAAGGCGGCCCAAAACGTCCCGTTGCTCACGCCCTTGTTGCAAGCATACTCGCCCACGTAAACTTTCGGCCCGCCGCGATCGTAACCGTCGTAGCGGTCGGCGTGGGACATGAACCAGTCGGGGCTGACGTAGAAATGTTCGTCGGCGATTTCGATCGGCACGGTCGGGTCCTTAAACGGCGGATCCTCGACCAGCGGCAGCCGCATGAAGGGGGCCGTGCAGGCGATCGTGGTGATCTGCGGGTAACGCTGCTTGATGGCCTCGAAGAACGGCCGGTAGTGCTTCTCGTAGGTCGCCCCGAAATTCTCGTTGCCGATCTCGACGTACTTCAGGTTGAACGGTTCGGGATGCCCGTTCTCGGCCCGCTTGGCCCCCCAAGTTGAATCGACCGTTCCGAGGGCATACTCGATTGCATCGAGCGTGTCTTGGATATAGGCGTCGAGTTCATCGTGAGTTGCCTCCTCGCCTTCGCAGAACTGGCACGACATGCCCACATTGCAGACGAACATGGCCGGGCAACCGAAATCCTCGGCCATCTGCAGAAACTCGTGATACCCTAGCCCGTCGGTCGTGCGGTATCCCCAGCGGATCCAATGCCCGGGCCGGGTGGCCAGCGGGCCGATCGTCTCCTTCCACTTCACGCGATTGTCTAGCGTGATACCCTCGACCACACACCCGCCGGGAAATCGCAAGAAGCCGGGCTGAATGTCGGCCAGCATTTGGGCCAGATCGGGTCGCAACCCGCCAGGGCGATTCTTCCATGTCTTTTGCGGAAAAAGCGACACCATGTCGAGCCAGATGGTTCCGGTACTTGGGGCACAAATCACCAACCGGGCTTTCGGATCGGTGGCGTTGGATTTCAAGGTGCAGTCAAGCTTGTTCCATTGTGGCTGAAGACCGTCGATCTTTGCTTCGGCATACACGGCGCCCGAGACGCTTTCGAGCGTGACGACCAGCGAGCCCTCGAAATCCTCATTGCATCGAGCATACAACGACAGATCGTACGCTTCGCCCTCTTTGATCGACATACCCCAGTAACCCGAGTTGGCCACGCCGACGCGGCCGTCTTCGATGCTGTCGATCTTCAAACGCAGCGAATGGGGCGTGGCCTCGTTCAACGGTCGCTGGTCATCCAGTTCGAACGATCCGGAACCTTCGCCCGCCAGCGACCAGCCGGGCATGGGCCCGTCGTGCCGAAACCGCTGCCGCCATCCGTTGGGCGTAATCAGCCGCCCGTTCTCGACCTTCATCCCCTGGGGTACTTGCGTATCTTCGAGCCCCCGATTGCGAACCAACTCGGCATACAGCCCGCCGTCGCCCGAGTGGTTGATCTCCTCGAAGAACAAGCCGTACATCTGTGGACTAACCACTACGCCGTCGGCGCCGCCATCGACATGGATCGTGCCGAGCGGTTCGGCGGCTACGAGCGTTGTGGAAAGAATCAAGGCCGACAGAATGGTGCAAGCGAACGTTTTCACGATCTTTGTTCCTTCAGGGTAAGAAATGACCGCGTGGGTCTTCGTGCCTCGACCCACCCTACGAACTCCATCCGTGTTCAATCCGTGTTTCATCCGTGGCTCCAAACCGTCTCGTGCCGAATGAAGGCGTGAAGGTTACTTCTGCGAGAAGCCGTGTTGGGCGAGTCGTTTTCCGCAGGACCAGTACTCCGAGTGCTGGTAGCAGAGCGGGTCGAGCTTGTCGACCAGGATCTGGCCGCGCTCGTCCAGAGCCTCTTCGGCGACGTGCACTGCAAGGACCTCGCCTAGGAACAGGTCGTGGTCGCCGATCTCTTGGATGCCGATCACGCGGCATTCTATATTGACCGGACACTCGCCGATCAGCGGCGGTCGGACCTTCTCGGCCGGGACCGCTGTGAGCGAGAACTGGGCGAACTTGTCCACGTCGCGGCCCGAGACACTGCCGCAGCGATCCACCACTTCCATCATGGCGGCCGTGGGTAGGTTGACCACGTACTCGCGCGAGGCGCTGATCAACTCGTGCGAGTACCGCGGCTTGGCGATGGCAATACCCACGATCACCGGGCTGGCGATACTGACATTGAAGATCTCGCCGAGCGTAATAATGTTCGCCCGACCCTGGGCATCAACCGACGACACCAACCCGGCCGGCGAGGGATAAACGGGCCGAAAAGGTTTTACCATTCGTTTTTTCATAGAGATCATCCTTCCGTAGTGAGCGTAATAAGACCCCTGATTTTCGCCGAAGGGGCTCCTGGTTGTCAAGGGTGTGAACTTGCGAGAAGACCCACGCGGAGCCTTGGTGCAACGACAGGAATAAAACGGTCTCACGGTAGAGTAGAGGAGGAGCAACGAGCGTGGTAGGCTTCGGCATACATCCGTTTCTGGGTTTCCCCGTATGTGGCTCAATAGCCGCATGCCGTGCGATCGTTGCCGCCTCCTCTACTCTACCGTGAGAGCTTCTTCAAGTTGCCGTAGGTTGATTGTCTTGTCTCAAAGTCGTCCGCCTAACTGAAACCTGACAACTAACGACTGAAAACTATTCCGCGTGGGTCTTCGTGCCTCGACCCACCCTACAAGAAGCCTCACTCCTTGGCCGCGATTGGTTTGGTGTAGTCGCCGATCGGATCCAGGCAAACGTCTCCGGCGGGCGTGGGCTCGATCGGTGCGATGGGAAGCTGTAGTGTATTACCCATGAACTGGGCCTGCTCGAACCGTTCCCGGCCGAGCTTCTTGCCCGTCTTGGCGAAGAAGGGAAAGAGGTCCTCGCCCACGGCAATGCTCATGTCTTCGATGCTTTCTTCCCAACTGAGCTTCCGCCCGGCGTCGTCCTTCCAGCGTTGGCCTTGGACCCAGCGCCAGCGCGGATACCATGTCGGGCCGTAGCGGTCGTCGAGTTTCTGCCAGACGTACCAGATCGTCAGCCGGTCGTGGCCCGTGCTCCATTTATCGAGATGCGCCTTCTTGAAGATCTCGGCGGCGGCGGTCTGGCTGCCGTCGTACTGCTTCTTAAACACGCCGTTGCACCCGCGATTCGGTCCTTTGGCGCCGTTATACTTGGCGATGATTTTGCCTTGGAACCAACCGGCATGTTCCTCGCCCTGGTTGCCGCCAAAGGGATGGTTGGCCGCTTGGCAGGGTCCGGCCATGGTATGGGCCTGTTCGTGGCCGAAAATGCTGCGGATCCCGTCGGCGCTGGTCGAGATGGTCGAGGCCTCTTTCGGCAGATAGGCATTCACGGCCCAACCGCCGCCTCCGCCGCTGCAAAGGATCATGTACATCGGCTGCTCGGGCTTCGGCGACGGGAGCCACGCATAGAGGTCTGCCGTGATGGCCGTGAAATCGTTCTGAACCGTCTCGACCAGCTCGGGGATCTGGTTCTTGCTATAGAAGCAGACGATTCCTTCGAGCCGTTTTTCGGATTCGGGATAGATCCCGCCACCGCCGCCCATCGCCCTGGGGAAATGCTTGTCACCGCCGACCGGCGTCGAACCGGCGGCGGCCCACTTGACCGCCTCGGCCAGGGCCGTACACTTCTTCTCGACATCCTCCTTGTTTTTGCGGTCAAAGCGGTACATGCCCGAGGAGGCGAACAGCACGATCCGGCCTTTGCCATACGTGCGCCGTGCATAAATCGGCTTGTCGGCGTCGCCTCGGATCACAACCTCCCAATCCTCGTTGACCTTCAGCACGGGCCATCTTCCGCCTTCGTAATTCTCGGACCCCGCGAGGATCGATGCTCCATACTCACCCAGCATGACGTTCAACGACCACTCTTTCCCGCTGGCGTCGTCGCGAACCCAAGAGCCGGAGACGACCAATCCGCCTCCCTCGGCAATGAACTGTTTCAGGGCCTCCCGTTCTTCGGCAGTATATCCCGGATCGTGTCGCCCGCCTTCTGTCAGAACCACATTGAACTTCGGGGCCTCCCACCACGCGAAAGGAAGTACGCCGCGAGCCACCGGAATTCGCACGCGGCAGGGCGAGCCGGGCGTGAGCACGGAATCCAACGTCGCATGGCTGCCGATGGTTCGCAGGCCGCGGGCGTTCATATAACCGCCGAGCGTCCACAGCGTGAAGAAGTCGCACTTGTGCGCCATGTCGACCAGCACGTTGATGCCCGTGTCGTCCTTCACACGCAGGTCGTGCAGCGGATACTTGGCCGTCGTCGCCAGCGGCAGCGTCTTGCCGGCCTGCCACCACGCCTCGATCTCTTCAGCCGTTTCGGGAATCGAACTCGGATCGATCGTCTCGCTTCCTTCCACGTGATGCGCACATTGCACGAAGAGGAACGAAACAACCGCCAACAACAAAATTCGCTTACTCATTGAGGTGACTCCTTGTAGGGTGGGTCGAGGCACGAAGACCCACGCGCTGATACTAATACGGATTCGACGGCATCATCTCCCAGGCTTTCACGCTGGAGCACTTTGCCCGGCCGCCGGTTGCGAACAGGACCGCGCCGAGACTGTCGTCACGACCGGGATATACGCGCCGGCAGATCGCCTGACGATCGTTGGCGTAAACTTCGATAACCGACTTGTCGACGAAAACGCGGAGCGTCAGCGGCTCGCCATGTTTCAGTTGAAGCGGCGCCCTCTCGACGGCCCGGCGTCCGTCGACGCCGCTGTGGGTCGAGTCGAACACGAGCTGCTTCGACTGGGCGTCGTAGTAGAGCAGCGTTTCTTCCTCGCCGCCGGCCGACGCACGCACCTTGATGCCGACCTGCTTGGCCGTAAACGCCGGGTCGATCGTGATCTGAAGTTCGCACGAATCGCCGATTACCCCGTCGAGCTTCTTCGTGTCGCCTTCGGCCAAGGTGATGTTGTTCCATGTCTTTTCGTCGCAACGGAGCATGGCAAGCTCCTTGACGGGTCGCATTCGTAGCGTTCCGTCTTCACCCAGCCAGAGCGAACGGGGCAGCCCGTAAACGCCCGACCAACCCTTGGCTTCTTCGCCGGCCGGGTTATCGGTCAGCCATGACCACATGATCTGCCGCCCTTGCCCGTCGATCAGTGCCTCGGGTGCGAAGTACGTGTTGTCGACCCAGGTCATCCGCCCGTGGTTGTTGGGAATGAACCGGTCGTTCTTCGTGTCGTAATCGCCCACGTAGTACTGGCATCCTTTGTTATGACTGATGAACAACAGCAAGTGCTTGCTGCTCGGCGGTCCGCCGTCGGGACTGCCGGGCAGCGGCAGGAAGCTCGGGCACATATTGTCTTCGCTGACGTCGGTCCACTCGGGGTTCCGTTGGTAGAATTCGCCCTTGTAGGTCCAATTGGCCAGATCGGTCGACTCGAGCAGGTAGAGATGATCGCCGCGAAACTGTTCCGCCGCATCGGGCTCGCGGCCGTACTTGTTCAGCACCAACAGATTGCCGGTGAGGATGTAGTACTTGCCGCCCTTCTTCCAAAGATTCGTCGGATCGGCCGAGCCGTAGATCAGCGGGTTGCCAGCCTGGTCTTTCGTTTCGGTGATTCCCCATTCGGTCGACTTGATGACCGGGTTGGCGTCGAGCTTCTGCCACCGGTCGTAATGTCGATCGCTGCTCTTGGCGATCCCGATCCCTTTGTCGCCGAAGAGCATCCAGTAAGAGAGGTAGGCCGTGCCGTCATCGTCGAGGAATCCCCCGCCGCTGAAACAACCCTCGTCGCCGCTGCCGGGTCCGATCGAGTCGGGATGGTGTCGCCAGTGGACCAGATCGTTGCTCGAGATGTGTCCCCAACAGAATCCTCCGCCTTGCCGGGCGTAGAGATACATCAAGTGATAGCGGCCGTTGGCATAGAAGCAGCCGTTCGAATCACCCGGCCGGCCGTTGTCTTCGGGGACACAGAAGTGATAGCCGGGCCGATACGGATCTTCCAGCAACTTCTCGCGAAACAAACGGGTCGATTGCACGACCGAGGGCGGCACCGGATCGCTCTTGAACCATTGGGTGGGGATTTCGGCCTTGTTGTCCCCGCTGTCGATCGTAGCAAGCATCGTCGGCTGACTTCCGCCGAGAACGAGGCATCCATCCTCGATCTTTGCATCGCCGGAGAGCTTGACCTGATTGAAACGCCCGGCCCGGTCATAGGTCCCCGTCGTGGCGAAGTCCCACCATGCCCACGCTTCGATCCCGTCGATCGGCTCACCCGGCCGCATCGCCGCAATCGTGGCCCGATCGAGCGGCTTGTCGTAAACACGTGCGTCGCGGATACGCCCGACAAAACACGCGTGATTCTCCAGATGTCGCGGGCCGAAGAGGATGCCCGTGTGCGGGCCAAACGCGTATGGTTCGCCGGTCATGGCGTACTTGGCGTACAATTGGCCGTTGCGATAGCCGGTCACCTGCTTGCCCTGATAGACGATCGCCATCTGCACGAACCGGTCGGCCGCGGCCGTCTCCTTGGTCCAATCGGCCTGCTCTTGGTTGGTTCGACTGTAGCCGTTGCTGCCGGGCATCCAGACTTGTGGCTCGATTTCTCCAAAGACAACGCCGTCGAACCGATCGATGGTCGTGTCGTTGACGGTCAAGGCCGATCCGCCCGCTTGGGTAAGGTTCGCCGGCGACGCCCAAACCACGAGTGTCTTGTCCGTCAACCGCTGCTCGTCCGCCGCCGCGCCAGCACTTGTTGCCAGTACCACGACCGTAAACGCCAAGAGAGTGAGCAAGACAATTAGTTTCATGGGAAGGCTCCTTGCGGGGGTGTTGCAAACAGGGTGATGGCTCACGGCGTGTCGTAGACCTTTTCGCCGCGGCGGATAGCTTGGCGGTTGCGGGCTTCGATCTGGCGACGCTGGGCGTATTTCTCCTCTCGAAGGCGGTCCTTCTCGCAAGGCGTAAAGCCCGGCATGTCGGCCCGAGGTCGCGAGGCCAGCATCTCCTTGGCCGACTGAATGATCGCCAACGCCTCTTGATAGTTCGCGTCATTGTGGTCGGTGAACTTCGCCAGACAGGGGCTTAGCTCGGGACGCGCGAAGCTGATCCTAGGGCCTTCGTTGAAGTTGTGGTATACCAAATGGAGCTGTACGCGGGTCAGTTCTTCCAGCCGTAACAGTTGTGTACGGTCCAGCGGCGAACGGCCGGAGAGGCTTTCCGGATAAGCACAAGCGTAGGTCGGGTAGTAGACGCCGTTCAGATCGAGCCAAGTGGCGATCCGGTCGAATTCTTCCTTGTTAAGCTTGACATCTTCATGGCCCGGGAAGTCGGGCGTGCGGAGCACCCGCATCAACTTGCTGGCGTGCGATCCCCAGGAGCGAGGCAGCTGGACCTCGGCCGGTCCGGCGCCGACGCCGCCGACATAGCCTTTCCGCCACAACTCGTTGTAGGCCGTGTTGAAGGTGATTGTCCGATCGGGAGCCAAATTGAGTATCTCGCCCGCCTCTTGACCGTAATCGTGGCAACTGACGCAATGCTTGTCGAAGACCGGCTGCACCTCGGCGGTGAAGCCGAACGATCGCGGCGGGCCGTACCAGCCGTCGAGTTGACTTGGCGGCCGCTTCAAGGCCAACGGGGTCTCCTCGCCGATGGGCACGGGGGCCGTGCGGCGCTCGTCGTGGCAGCCGACGCAGCCGGTTCGCTCGCCCGACTGCACGACCGTGCCGCTGCGCATCGACTGGACCATCTGCCCGTTTTCATCGAGCAGTTGGAAATAGACGAACGTATCGGCCGGCACGACGAAATGGGCCGACCCGTCCGCCTCGACCGGCACGCTGCCGAGGATTCGCTTGTTCTCCAAGCTGTGCCAGTTCATGCCCGGGGCCGTATAGCCTTGGCCGCCCCAGGCCCCTCGGGCCCAATGTCGCTTCTCGGGCGACTCCACCACGCGCAACTGCTTGACCGTGCCGCGCTGGACGCCTTGCATGTGCGTGCCTTGGTAGACATCGGCCACGCAGAACACCCCT
>CAYYOX010000119.1:8993-13723 GCA_964473065.1 uncultured Planctomycetaceae bacterium
GGCAGCGAATGGCGCCGCCGACGGTCCAGGCAGAGTTGCCATGGAAGCCGCAATCGAAAGGGCCGCCGGTCCGCCCCGCCTCGATGGCCTCGGGCGGCCAGGTTTGCAGCATCGGCTTGCGTCCGTCGATCCCGAGGCGCCGGTCGATGATCCCCATGGCCCCCCAAAGTCGATCGTGGTGCGGGCCCAACACGCAGACGATCCGCTGCGTGTCGGGGATCACGTGGGCGTTGAACACGGCGCCCGGCACGGCCGTGTTGTTCCCCCAGTAGACGGCCTGATTGGTGCCGTCGGGGTTGACCGTCCACAGCCCGTGGGCGTCGCCGAAGTTGCGGTCGACGTATTCCCAGCGGGCATAAAGAATCCGTCCGTCGGGCATCAGTTCGCTGTGGTTCTCGAACAGCGTATTCTTCGTGATCTGATGGATGTTGGCCCCGTCCGCCTCCATGCGGAACAGGTTGGCCGCAATGTCGCGGCTGCACATGTTGTATTTCGGTTCCCGAGTCGAGGAGAAGACGATCGAGTCGTCGGGCATATAGATCGGGTCGAAATCGCTTACGCCGGAGGCCGAGGTCAATTGCCTTAAGCCGCTGCCGTCGACGTTGATCTCCCAAATGTGGTAATCCTCGTCGACGTTGCGGCGCATGGCGAAGACGATCTTCGTGCCGTCGAAGTAGACGTCCGGATCGCGGGCAATCCCCTCGGGCACGTCGATCAGCGTGGTGACCTTGCCGCCTTGCGCGAAGTCGATCCGCTTCATCGCCCCGCCGCCTTCGAACAGTTGACTGTGCATGATCTCGCGATCGGGGTTGAATTCGTCGGTGTGGAACAGCGTGTCGATCGCGTGGTAGTGGCTGCTATACTGGCGACGAACCACATACAGAATCGGCCGGCCGCTGACCAACGGGTTGGCGATCAACGCCTCGCGACGGAAGGCCTCGAACTGATCGACCAACTCGAGCAGTTGCTTCGTTGCCGCTTCATCACCGCCGGCAACGGCTTCTTCGAGCTGTTGCATGCGAGTTTCGAATTGTGCAAGCCGGTCGCGATATCCGACGTATTGATCGGGGAATGTTTCGGCGAGGTCCTCGACGGCCGCCTTAAGGGACGCAAGATGGGGCAGCTTAGCGAAATGTGCCCGCGTGGCTTGTGAGTCGATATGACCTTGGGCCGTGAAGTCATCGAGCGTGACGTGGCCCCAGCCTTGCGTCTCTCGGTCGGCAACCCTCAGGAAGACCTTTTGGCCGACTAGTTGCGGCGCCTGCCATGTGATGCGGTACATGGTTTCGGTCTGTCGGCCTCGTGCCTGGAAGACTTCCTTGCCGTCGAGCGTACAAAGCGCCACGTAGGCGCCGGGGAAGTTGCCGCCGCCGACTAGCATCGACATCTCCGGGCCGGTAAGCACAAACACGGGCGATTCGACCAGACCGGTCATGCGATCGTTCGACGGTTGGCCCGGCTGTTGCTCGACGGTCGACAGGTAATACTTACCCTGCTTGTTGTACGCTTGATCGGGATGGTTATGGAACGTGGGCCGATCGGAGACGATGCGATCGAACTGTCCTTCAATAATTTGCCAACCCTGCAGATCGCCGCTTTCGAAATCGAAACGGACGGCCTCCTCGGCCGACGCGGCGGTGACAATTGCCGCAAAACAAATGACTCCGAGTACAACCGCTTTCATGATCATCCTTCCCTCCGTCGGGATGCTGCCGGGAGATTAACTACGTGGATCGCCGGCATTCCAGCGGCAATAGGTTCTCCTCTGCACTTGAATCTAGAGGCTCGCCGCGGGGCTGTCAAGAATAATGAGGCCATCCCCCCCGGGCCATATTGACTCTCGCTCCAAGGGGACTAAAATCAGCAGGAGTGGGCAAAAGCCCGCGATTGCTGCAGGTCTCGGCAAGAATCCCGTGATACGCAATACCGAAAGGCGGATGATGCGATGGATCCGGTAATCTCACAACTGTTCGACTTGAGCACTTCCGAGAAGCTTCAACTGGTCGAAGACCTGTGGGATAGTATTGTTGTCTCGGCTCCCGAGACGGTTCCGATCCCGGTATGGCAATAAGACGAACTCGCCAAGCGAAAAACACGATACCTGGAGAATCCCGACTCGGGCGTGCCGTGGGACGAAGCCAAGGAAAGGATCCGCAAGCGGGATGGATAAGAAGCTGCTTCTGTTGCCCGAAGCCCTGCAGGATGTGGCGGTGCGGCGGTTTCCTTATGCCGCGTTCATCTGAGTGCGAGGAAGGCACGGGCCTCGTCTATTCCGTGTTCCACTGTTCTGGGGACCTGGGAAAATGGCGTCGCTGCCTATCGGCCAAACGGCTTGGTGACAGCGATGCTTTCCCGCTCGTGCGGGGGGCTACTGTGCGTTATTTCTCGGCACGCAGCTTGTTCTTGCTGACGGCCAGGCTTGATCGGCCGGGCACGTCACTGAATATTTACCTATCTGGTAAAATATTTCTTGAAATTGGCCTTGCATACCATTTACGTATACGGTAAACTTCTAAGGAAAGGACGCCGAATCATTGGTATAGGTTCAGGGCATGGACATCAGCTTCGCCACATCCAAGCTTGCCAAGCTATGCAATTCCGAGAAGAAACTGAGGGGCGTCTATGGACCGCGCATGGCAGGCCTGATCCAGCAACGTCTTATGGACCTGGACGCTGCCGAAACATTGGAGTCAATGAAGAATGTTCCAGGTAGATGCCACCAACTAAGGGAGAACCTGGATGGCTTGTTTGCCGTTTATCTTGTTCACCCAGATCGACTTGTCTTTGCGCCGGACCACGATCCGGCGCCTCAACTAAGTAGTGGAGGAGTGGACTGGTCAAAGGTTACCAAGATCGAAGTCGTTGGGATCGGCAACTACCACTGAATGAAGGGCGCGACCGATGTCGAAATACAGATTTGATCCTGATTACGTTGTGGCTCCCGGCGCGACGCTCAAGGAATCGATTGATGGGAAGGGCATCTCGCAAACCCAGTTGGCGCAGCGCACCGGCCTGGCAGAGAAGACGATTAGCCAAATCGTCAATGGGATCGCTCCAATCAGTTATGACACTGCCGAAAAACTGGAGTTGGTAACTGGCGTGCCCGCCAAGTTTTGGAACCGACGTGAATTGGGCTATCGCGAAGCTCTGTCGCGACGCAAGGAACTTGCGGCCCTGGCGGGGAATAAGGCTTGGCTGGAAGAGATTCCGCTTAATGAACTTGTGGACCGAGGATTTGTAGAGCGATCCGAAGACGTAGGAACCTTAGTGCATCGTGCGCTGCGATTCTTCGGTGTGAGTAGCGTTGACGCATGGCGAAAAGCGATACTTGCGCCATCCGTTCAGTACCGGAGCAATAAGGCAAAAGCCAAGTATCCTGGATATGTAGCCGCTTGGTTGCGTATGGGAGAATTGCAGGCAGAAGCAATCGACTGCGAAAGCTTCAATGGGCAAGAGTTTCGGCGACTTCTACAGCAAGAAGTGCGAGAACTTACTCCGGCAGACGCCCGCGTGTGGCGCAGGAGACTCCCTGAATTATGTGCGCAAGCCGGAGTCGCCGTAGTTTTGACAAAGGAAATCCCAAGGGCGGCTATCAGTGGCGCTACACGCTGGTTGTCCAAAAGGGAGACGCCTCTTATTCAGCTTAGTCTGAAGTTTAAGACCGACGACCAATTCTGGTTCAGCTTCTACCATGAAGCGGGGCACGTGTTGCTGCATGGAAGGCGAGAGATGTATATAGATTGCGGCGCGGGCAACGAGACCGAAGAGGAGCGTGAAGCCAGTGCATTTGCCGGCAACCTCTTGATTCCGCCGGAGCACATCGCGCAATTGCCTTACTTGCGAAGCAAAGCGATTATCCGCCGATTTGCCTCATCGATTGGAGTATCCCCGGGCATCGTTGTGGGGAGACTTCAGCACGAGGACCTCATGCCAAAGTCGCACTGCAACGATCTCAAGAAGAAGTATACGTGGAAATGACAACGCATGCGGCTGGGCTTGTGCGGGCGCTGCGACACGACCTTTACTTGATTAACGAGGAGTTGACCGATCATGTCAACGAAAAGCTTGGCTAAGACAAGCGTAGAGTATTGGAGGTTCGTCCGGAAGCAATACCAGAAGGAGCATTCGGGCGCGTTCAGCGACGATAAACTGCTCGATTGGGCTCTTGAGAACGGCTACGCTGACCTTCCCAAGCCGAATCCAAGAGCCATCCTGAAACGCGAATTGAAGAGAGCGTTACGGGCAGCGCGGATACACGACCTGCAAGGTCGGAAAGTGCGCGAGATGTTGCCCGCAATGATTGAGGCAGTGGATTCGGCTGGGAACAGAGTATTTGAGGTGATGTGGGACCACATTCACGAGATGTCTCTGGACCACGCACTGACCTCGTTCGATCAGCGCGACGCCAATATCAACAAGCAAAAGCGCTCTGCCAGTAGAGACCTGCAGAGTTGCCTGGAAAACAACCCCAATGTAGCAGGACACGAATCGCAATTCGAATTCGACTTCATGACCGAAAAGTCCGAAGTACAAGTTGTCGAGGAAATCCAAGAAAGCGGAACGCCCGCCAAGCCTCGCTAGCCGGTCTTCTTCCATCGTGGTTTCGCGGCCTTCCGCGCGATCTCCGACCGCTGTTCCTTTGTGAGCTTTGCCGCCCGGCCGATTCCCGCCACTTGCCGTCCCCGCTCGCGATTGCTAAACTGAGGGACTCTCGCTGCCCATAACCACTT
>CAYYOX010000120.1:0-13626 GCA_964473065.1 uncultured Planctomycetaceae bacterium
CCCAGCGTGGGCAATGCCGAGGCGGCGTCGGTGCCGGCGATGAACGTTCGGGCCATGGCGGTGATCCGTCCGGCGATCGTTTTGGACATGATCCCCTTGGCCATCCGTCCGGCCTTCAGCCCCAGATCCATGCCCGGCGGCAAGGTGACCCCCGGCTGGCTGAGGTAGTCGACCAGATAGTTATGCACTAACTCAGGCCGATCGAGCATGGGAAACACGTCGACGAAGCGAAACAACTGGACCTTGAACGCCGGGTCCTTCATGGCCCAGTCCATCAACTGGTCGGACCAGAACTTCGACGAGAAGAGTCCCGAGCGATTTTGGCGGGCCGACTGTAGCAATCGGCTTCCTAGCTGCAGGGCGGTGCGTTCGATATCCGAGAGTGTGTCGGTCGGAAGATCGACCGTTGTTTGCGGCTTGCGAAGCCAACTCATAGGTGCCTCCTTTATGTTGAGTCTGCTCAATTCATCGAGTTATATCGACCGGCGACCCGTTTGAAAAGAGGGGGTATGGCCCGGTTGTTGGGCATGGTATCCTATTTAGTGTGCCGCTTGCGGCTTTGCAGTGACTGCCTTGCAAAGCCGCAAGCGGCACGATGGGGTTGCAAAGCCGCAAGCGGCACGAAAAGAGCCTTTTATGAAAATCACGCGAATTGAACCGTTCATCCTGCATGTCCCGGTCACCGGGCGCCAGATTGCCGATAGCACCAACCGGATTACGCATTGGGGGGCCGTCGGCGCAATCGTCGAGACCGACGCCGGCATTCGCGGATACGGCCATACGGGCACGCACGGCCATCTGCCGGGCGATCGGCTGATCCGCGATTGCATTGCCACGTGCTACGAGCCGTTGCTTCCAGGCGAAGACCCGCGCCATGTGCGGCAGCTTTGGCATAAGCTGGCCAACTTCCCGCCGCTGCGCTGGATCGGTCGGGCCGGCGTTACGCAGATGGCTCTGGCTGCGGTGGATGTGGCGTTGTGGGATATCAAGGCCAAGGCGGCCGACATGCCGCTCTGGAAACTGCTCGGCGGCAGTGACACTACGCGGATCGAAGCCTACAACACCGACGGCGGCTGGCTCAACTGGTCGAAGCAACAATTGATCGACGACGCGGCCCGGCTGGTCAACGAGGGTTACCGCGGCGTGAAGCTGAAGATCGGCAGTCCCGACCCCAGCGACGACGTCGACCGAATTGCCGCCGTGCGCGAGGCGATCGGGCCGCGTATCAAGCTGATGGTCGATGCGAACACCCGTTGGGACCTGCCGACGGCCACGCGCGTCGGCCGGCGGTTTGCCGAACATGATGTCTACTGGTTCGAGGAGCCGTTGCATTGCGACGACGTGCCGGGCCATGCGGCGTTGGCTCGGGCCATCGAGACGCCGATCGCCTTGGGCGAGTCGCTTTACTCGGTCGATGCGTTTCGCAATTTCATTCTTGCCGGCGGCGTGCATTATGTGCAACCGGACGCCACCCGGCTCGGCGGCGTCACGCCCTGGTGGCCGGTGGCCGAGTTGGCCGCGGCGCATCGGCTGCCGGTCTCCGCCCATTCGGCCGACATCGTTCCGATCCACCCGCACACAGCCATCGCCCACCCGGGCCACGGCGTGCTTGAATACATTCCCTGGCTGCGACACTGTTTCGAGGAGCCGGTCACGGTCGAGGAGGGTTTTTACAGGGTTCCCGAGATGCCGGGTGCGGGGACCACCTTGAAAGGCGAGGCGCTGGAAGAGTTTGCCGTCAATTAGCCGCTTGCGGCTTTGCAATGAGGCCCTGCAAAACCGCAAGCGGTCAAACATTTGGTATGATTTCGTGAGCAGACACAAAACGACAATCCGATCCCTCGCCGCGATACTTCTCGCGCTCGTGCTTGTCGACTCGACTCATGCCGAACAGCTTAAAAGCAACCATGCGTCGCGGCGCAACAATGGCAGCGCGACAATCCTCTCGGGCAAGGTCTTGCTGTATCACATTTTCGTCAGCGACGCGGCGTCGAACTTCACCGACGACGAAAAGGCGGAAGTTGGCAAACGCATAGAAGCGGCTCTGGAGTTCCTTGCCCGCGAGGGCCGCAAGTACGCGATCCGGCTGCAGGTCATCGAGGAAACGGCCCGGGACGTGACCACCGAGAAGCCGATCCCGACCGACATGTTTGCCGACCCGCTTTGGACCGAACGGGCGATCGCCGCGAGTGGGGCGGTCGGAGCTAACGAACTGGTTGCACGATTGAAGAAACGTCATCAGGTCGACCACGTGTTGATCGCCCTGCACGTGGACAAGGCGGCTTTGTCGAACAATCTGTCGTATTACGACCATATTGACCGCACCTACGCGGCCGAGCGAATCATCTGCTACACGCGATATCCGGACGGTCGACCGACCGCGGCGGCTTCTTACGCCCACGAAATCCTTCACAACTTCGGCGCGGGCGAGTTGTATTTCCCCTTCGACCGGAACGGGGACCGCAAGAAGGTGGCTCGGCGGCTGTTTCCCGACGACATCATGTTCCGCGTCGATTACGACATGGCGCGGTTGACCATCGGCTCCTACACGGCCTACCGAATCGGCTGGCTCGATGACCTGGAAGCGGAGCACACGGTTTTCCAGGATCCCGACAAGTAAGTGGACTTTTGCAAAACGCGAATTCAACCTCCCCTCTCCCTTTGGGAGAGGGGCCGGGGGTGAGGGCATAGAAAAGACACGCAAGCCCTCACCCTAACCCTCTCCCAAAGGGAGAGGGGACCAATTTGCAAAAACCCAGTAAGTAACTTGCCGCTTGCGGCTTTGCAGTCAGGACCTGCAAAGCGTGCCAAGCGGCTGAAGGAATCCCATGCCGCTGCTTGAAATAAGTGATCTGTGGAAGGTTTTCGACCTCTGGGAAGTGAAGGTCGAGGCGCTGCGCGGCGTCACGCTCGACATCCAGCGGGGAGAGTATATCGCGCTGATGGGTCCCTCGGGGTCGGGTAAGTCGACGTTGATGAACATGCTCGGATGCCTCGATCGGCCGACCCGAGGCAGTTACCGATTGGACGGCGAGGAAGTGGGCGACCTGTCGCGCGACGCCCGGGCCAAGTTGCGGAACCTGAAAATCGGGTTCGTCTTCCAAAACTTCAACCTCTTGGCCCGAACCAGTGCCCTGGAGAATGTCGAGTTGCCCTTGCTCTACTCGCGGCAGATTTCCAGCCGGAAACGACGCAGCCGGGCGACCGAGGAGCTTCACCGCGTGGGGCTCGAAGATCGCATGGATCACCACCCGGGCCAACTCTCCGGCGGGCAGCAGCAGCGCGTGGCCATTGCCCGGTCGTTGGTCAACGAGCCGGCCATCCTGCTGGCGGACGAGCCGACCGGCAACCTCGACTCGCGGACCAGCAAGGAGATCATCGGGATCCTCCGCCAGTTGAACCAAGAGAACGGAATCACGATCATTCTCGTCACGCACGATCAGGACATTGCCCGCCACGCCGATCGAATCCTGGTGCTCAAGGACGGCCAGATCGTCGAGGATACGGGCGATTTCGATCGGGCGCTGCACGCCCTGCACGAGGAAGGGCCGGGGTAACCGTCCCGCCACTCGTTAAGCTGTAACGATCGTGCGGACTGTGCGGTCGGGTCGTAGTGGATTTGGCGGTCTTGGCAGTTGTGCCGCTCGTGCCGGAACGCCGGTTCGGCCGATCAGATAAGCTATGGGTAGATTCCGCGCGCTGCTGGCAGTCTTGATATTCGCATCCTGGATCGTGGGTGTGGCGGGGGTTACGCGCGCCCAAGGGCCCTGGGGCGGCATCTTTCCCGAGCAACGGCATTTGCGGATCCGCAGTCCGGGCGAACTCCCCACGGCCCGGCTGCCGGACATTCCGCCCCCGCCGACGGTGAGCCAGAGGGCGATCGACGCCCCGGAGGAACTTGTCTCGCTGGACGAGGCGATCGGCATCGGATTGGCTAATGCGGACGTGATTCGCGTACTCGGCGGCACAACGGCGTCGTCGAGCGGGCGGACTATCTACGACCCGGCCATCGCCAATACGGGCATCGACCGAGCCCGGGCCCGTTTTGACCCGACGGTCCAAGTTTTCAACAATTTCAACCGACAGCAGACGCCCCGAGGCTTCCTCGACGCGGGCGCTCCGGCCGGGGTGCGGATTTTCGGCGACCGGACGAACGATTACGACATGCAGATGGGGCTGTCGAAAACGGGGACCCACGGCGGGACGGCCGCGCTGGGTGCGGGAGTCAATAACGCACGGACCCGACTCGATGGCCTGCCGCTGAATCCGCGAACTCGCCGCTCGGTCGAACTGAGCTACAGCCAACCGCTGTTGCAAGGCGGCGGCCGGCGGGCGAATATGGCCCCGATCGTCATCGCGCAGATCGATACC
The DNA here is from genome assembly GCA_964473065.1 of uncultured Planctomycetaceae bacterium. GTDB lineage: Bacteria > Planctomycetota > Planctomycetia > Pirellulales > Thermoguttaceae > CAYYOX01. Next base: position 4,372 of record CAYYOX010000120.1, read on the forward strand.
GAGCGGTCGTTCTTCCAGATGAAAGACAGCGTGCAGTCGATGGTCCGCGGCGTGATCGACGCCTATTGGGCCTTGGTCTTCGCGAGGACCGACGCCTGGGCCCGACGCCAGCAGGTCGAGCAAGGAGAGTATGCCTTCGGTTTGGCCGAGGCCCGATCTCGCGTCGGCATCGGTCACATCGGCGACGTGGCACAATCTCGCGTCGCGTTGGCCAATTTTCGGGCCGGTCTGGTCTCTTCGGAAGCAAACGCGCTGCAACGCGAAGCCGCCTTGCGGAATATCCTGGGGTTGCCGCCGACCAACGGCGGGCCGCTGGTACCGGTCACGCCCCCGACCACCGAGCAGATTCCGACCGAATGGGCGGAGATCGTCGCGCTGGCCGAGGAGTATCGCCCCGACCTGATCGAGTTGAAGCTGATCCTTGAGGCCGACCGGCAGTCGTTGCTGCTGGCCCGCAATGTGGCGTTGCCGCAAGTCGATGCGACGGCACTGTACCGCTGGAACGGTCTGGAGGGCACGACCCCCAGCCAGGCGATCGTCTCGGCCAACGTGGGTGATTTCACCGAGTGGCAACTTGGCGTGAATTTCTCGGTACCGTTGGGATTGAGGCAATCGCGTGCCGAACTGAGGCAGCAGGAACTGATCATCATGCGCGATCGGGCCAACCTGCACCAAGGGCTCCACAACGCCACGCACGTGCTGGCCACTTCGTATCGCAGTCTGGCCGAATTCTACGACGAGTATCGGGCGTTCAAGGAAGCGCGTGCCGCGGCTACCGTCAATCTCGACGCCCAGTTCGTCCGCTATCGGTCCGGGCTGAGCGAGTTCATCAACGTCCTGCAGGCGATCACTTCCTGGGGCGATGCCGTGAGCCGAGAGAGTCAGGCCTTGGCCCAGTATAACGCCGAGTTGGCCAACCTCGAGCAGCAGACCGGCACCATCCTCGAGGCGCACGGCGTGCGGTTCTTCGAGGAACGTTATTGCTCGATCGGGCCGGCAGGCCGCCTGTTCCGCGAGCGGTGCTACCCGCGCGATTCCCGGCCGGGGGCCAACGTAGAGCAGTATCCCACGGGCACAGAGCCGGCCGAGAATTCGTTCAACCTGAACGCCCCGTTGCCACGCTGAATTGCACTGCGTGGGTCTTCGCTGCTCGACCCACCCTACATATTCCCAAGCCCCGTTTTGGCCCCACTGGGCTGATTTGCCGGACATGCTATACTTGAGGACGCGGGCTATACTTGAGGACGTGTGCCGGGCTGGCGTGGATAGGTGTTTGCCGGAGATAGGAGTCGTTTCGGATGAAAGCTTCCTTGGAAAAGGCTATTGCGGATAAATCGGCCATCGTGGGCGTGGTCGGATTGGGATACGTCGGGTTGCCGTTGATTCGGGCGTTCGTGGCCGCCGGATTTCGGACCATGGGGTTCGATGTCGATCAAGCCAAGGTCGATCGGCTGGCTGCTGGCGAAAGCTATATCGAGCACATCCCGTCCGACTGGATTGCCCAGTGTGTCCAGGAAAAAACGTTCGAGCCGACGGCCGACATGCAGCGATTGGCCGAGGCCGACGCTTTGCTGATCTGTGTGCCCACGCCGCTGAGCGACAGCCGCGATCCCGATCTGGCGTACGTCGAGCAGACGACCGAAAAGATCGCCAAAACACTCCGCGGGGGCCAACTGGTCGTGTTGGAAAGCACCACGTATCCCGGCACCACGAAGGATGTGCTCTTGCCGATCCTTGCGTCGGGCGGGTTGACGGTGGGTAAGGACTTTTTCCTGGCCTACAGCCCCGAGCGGGAAGACCCGGGCAATCCGAACTTCTCGGCCGAGAAGATTCCCAAGGTGGTCGGCGGCATCGAGCCGAACAGTCTGGATCTGGCCGCGGCCTTGTACGCCCATGCGGTGGTCGAGGTGGTGCCGGTCAGCAGTTGCGAGGTGGCCGAGGCCAGCAAGATCGTCGAGAATACCTATCGCTCGGTCAACATCGCCATGGTCAACGAGTTGAAGATGCTCTTCGACCGGATCGACATCGACGTGTGGGAGGTGATCGACGCGGCCAAGACGAAGCCGTTCGGGTTTCAGGCATTCTATCCGGGCCCCGGCTTGGGCGGACACTGCATCCCGATCGATCCGTTCTATCTGAGTTGGGTCGCCCGGCGGCACGGACTGACCACGCGGTTCATCGAGTTGGCCGGCGAGATCAACACCAGCATGCCGCGTTACGTGATCCGCCGCGTGCAGGAGGCGTTGAACGATTTCAGCAAGCCGATACGAGGAAGCAAGGTCTGCGTGTTGGGGGTGGCCTACAAGCGCGACGTCGACGACATGCGCGAGAGCCCGTCGCTGGAACTGATGGAATTGCTGTTTGACCGCGGCGCCGTCGTCTCGTACAACGACCCGCACGTTCCGAAGCTACCCCGTGTGCGACGTCGCTTCAGTCAGGACATGGTAAGCGTCGAGCTAACGCCCGAGTTCCTAGCCGCGCAGGACTGCGTGCTAATCGCCACCGACCACACGGCCTACGACTACGACTTCATCGTCGAGCATGCCCGCTTGGTGGTCGACACGCGTAACGCGACGAAGCACGTCACGGCCGGGCGGGAAAAGATCCGCAAGGCGTGATCCCGAATAGGATTTTGTGATTTGGGGACTCCTTGCAGGGTGGACCGAGGTTACGAAGGCCCACGCGAAAGATCCTAATATGATCAACTCCGACCTCCTGCAGAAACTCAACCGTATCGTCGGCCCGGAGCATGTCGCTGCCGGAGAGGCCGATACGGAAGTCTACAGCTACGACGCTTCCTTGGCCGTGGCCGCGCCCGATGCGATCGTCTTGCCAGCCGACACGCAAGAGACGGCCGCGGTCGTTCGTGCGGCCGCTGAAGCGGGTGTTCCTTGCGTACCTCGCGGCTTCGGCACGAATCTCTCCGGCGGGAGTGTGGCCGCTCGGCAGGGGCTGATCCTGGAACTCTCGCGACTGAACCGCATCCTCGAAATCAAGCCGGAAGGTCGATACGCCGTGGTGCAGCCGGGCGTAACAAACCTCGAACTGCAGGACGCCCTGGCTCCCTTGGATTTCACCTACGCACCAGACCCGGCCAGCCAGAAGGTTTCCACGCTGGGTGGCAATGTGGGTGAGAATTCCGGCGGTCCCCACTGCTTGAAATACGGTGTGACCAGCAACCATGTGCTGGGCATGACCGTGGTGCTGGCCGACGGTCAAGCGGTGCAATTGGGAGGTCCTGCGTTGGACCCACCCGGCTACGATCTCCGCGGAGTGATGATCGGCAGCGAAGGCACGCTGGGGATCGTCACCGAATTAGTAGTTCGCATTGGGCCGTCGCCCGAGTCGGTCGTTACGCTGCTGGCCGTTTACGACAGTCATGCCGAGGCGGCGCAGTCGGTTTCGGCGGTAATTGCCGCGGGCATCCTCCCGGCCACACTGGAGATGATGGATTCGACGATAATCCAAGCGGTTGAGGACAGCAAGCCGTGCGGCTATCCGCGGGACGCGGCCGCTGTGTTGATCATCGAAGTGGACGGCCCGGCCGTCGGTCTGCAACAGCAGGCCGAGAGTATCCGCGAGATTTGCACGGCCCACGGCTGCCGCGAGATTCGTCAAGCGAAAGACGCGGCAGAGCGGAACCGGCTTTGGGCCGGACGTCGCGGGGCGTTCGGTGCGATTGCCCGACTGGCGCCCAACTATCTGGTGGCCGACTGCACCGTGCCGCGGACCCGACTGCCCGACGCCCTGGCCCGGGTGGCTGCCATTGCCGAGCGATACGAGTTGCGGCACGGGAACGTCTTTCATGCGGGCGATGGAAACCTCCATCCGCTACTGTTGTTCGACTCGCGCGATGCGGAGCAACTGAAGCGCGTGCATCTAGCGGGTGATGAAATCATGCGGGCCTGCGTCGAATTGGATGGAACAATCACGGGTGAACACGGCGTGGGCATGGAAAAGGTCGAGGCCATGCGGCTGATCTTTTCCGAGCAGGATCTGGCCTTTCAACGCAAGCTTCGCGAGGCGTTCGATCCGCAGGATCTACTCAACCCGGGCAAGATCCTCCCGCCGGCAATTGAAGACGAACCGTCGGATCGTCCCTCATATCCCGAAATCGATCAATCGGAACTGGTCCCCGCGGACGCCGACGAGGCGTGTGCCATGGTGCGTCGGGCGTATGCCGACCGCATCACCCTACTGCCGATCTGCAACGGCACACGGCGCGAGCATGGCAATCGCCCTGGTACCGAGGTGATCCCTATTAGTACCGCCAATCTCGCTTCAATCATCGATTACGATCCGGCGAATCAGGTCGTTGTGGCCGGGGCCGGCGTGTTGCTTCAGTCGCTGCAAGACACGCTGGGGGAGCATGAGCAATGGCTGCCGTTGCGTCCGCCGCCCGGTGAGAAGCATTCGCTGGGTGGGCTGGCGGCCTTGGGGCTTTGCGGGCCCGAACGGCTACGATACGGCGGGCCGCGCGATCTGTTGTTGGGGTTGAAGTTCGTCTCGGGAACCGGCGAGTTGATCACCGCCGGTGGTCGAGTTGTGAAGAATGTGGCCGGCTACGATCTTACGCGGCTGATGGTCGGCTCGGCGGGTACGTTGGGACTGATCACGGAGCTTACGTTGCGGGTCTACCCTCTGCCGCCGCGTTGCGTCGCCCTGATGGCCGGCGGATCGCTCAGTCAGTGTGCAGCGGCCGCCGCGAAACTGCTTGGTTCTTCGCTGGAGCCCAACTTCGTCGTGGCCGTACCGGAACACCTCGCCCTGGGCCACGGAACCGACCGGCCTTGGCAACTGATTGCCGGCTTCGAGGGTTTTCAGCAAACGGTCGATTTCCAGGGAGACGGGGCCCAAGCGGTCTTCGTCGAAGCGGGCCTTTCCGACCCGCAACACAGCGAGTATCCCGCCCGGCAAGGACTCTGCGGTCAGTTTTTCGACGCCATGCAGCGCCGGCCGTTCTTGCTTCGGGCCGACTTGCCTTTGGACGAGATGTTGGCCTTCATATCGACCGTTCGGGGAACCTTGCCGGACGCCGATGAGCTGGTCGATTTCGGTTGCGGGCGGATTACTGCGGCCACACCCGAACTGGACGACCGGGCGTGGGAACATTGGCACACGCTCGCCCAGCAGAGCCAAGGCCACGTCATCCTGGAAAAAGCCTCCCCGGAGTTTGCCGCCCGACACGATGTCTTCGGATCACCGAGGGACGCTTGGCCGTTGATGCAACGGATTAAGACCGCGCTGGATCCACACCAAGTTTTCGCATCGAGTCGTTACACTCTCTAAGTTCAAGTTTTGCACATATTTCAACCGTTTCCGAGGCGGTTGTGTTGCTCGGTTCAGCGGTGTCGAACGGTCGAATGCCCCCTGACGTCGGCGGCGAGTGTTCTCAACCTGCTAAGCTGAGGAAACGGATTATTTCGGTAACTTGTTTTTTCAGACGTCCGCTTTTGGGCAACAGGTCTCGTAGTTTATTTTCCCAACTGCGACGCCGTAACGTCGTGAGCATGTCGGCAAAAGACGGTTCTTCTTTGCTTGGATACGACGGTCGATTGGGAAACTGGACGTAACGATTGCCCTCGCACTCAAACCAAGCCACGACCCAGTCGTGCCCCCAACTGGTCAGCGCCTTGGCTTTGCTGGAGATCAACGGGTCGTGGTGCATCCCGGCACCGTAGAGAGTCAGCCCTCGTTTGCGGCAAAGGGCGTCATCGACGGCCAACTCGATCAGCCCCGAGCAGCGCGCCGGTCATAATCGGAAAGGTCACCAACGGAGCAAAATACGCTTCAGCCCCCGCCGCGGCCCAAGCGGTCAAAGCCCCCAGTCCAAAACAGGCCGCCAACCAACCAAGAAACCAAGCCCAAGAAAACACCCCGCCCCCAAGCGGCCCGTTCGGTGCGTCGGTTGTCTCAGTTTCACGGTCCATTTTGTTATACTACCCCATGCCTCTACGCCGCGGCCGCCCCCTAACGAGCACTCACCCACCCCCCTGTGGTTTCCGCCGGCGCATCCTCGACCTTGTCGGGCTTGCAACTGGCGGCTGGCTAATGTAGGCTGACAAAGAATTCAGTCTACTGAAAGGGCCCCCGATTGTCCACGATCCGGCGACGGCGTTGGGGAAGTTGCCCGTTGCATCCGGTGTCCGGTACAGATACAATAGTGCGCAGTATCGTGGAGACGGAGTTTCATTAGCGGTTCAGCAAAAGGTAACCTCGCCATGCAAACGATTAGCGTCGCTGCCGCCGCCAAAAAGCTGACGGATGCTGTCGAAAAGATGGAGGCCGATGACCTCCTTCAGGTCTATAACGAACTGTTCCCTGATGACCCAACCACTGAGGAACAGGCTTGCGAAGACATGACTCCCTTAGTGGAGCAGATCGTTGTTCACATAAACGATGGCCTAGAGCCAGAGGAAGCAGTCGATCTGTGGAATGTTGTGTTTCCCAGTGGTCGCGGGATCTACTTCGACGAGGAAGACGATCTCGTACATTTTGCCGACGATGAAATAGCATCCTAGGACGCGCGGTCTGATACCTCACCTAAGCGTTGGACATCATCATGCCGGCAACCCCTCTCCAGCACTTCAATGAAGATGTCGCGCGTGTCCGTGCTTTGATCGCGCATGCCGACACACTGCCACAGACAAATGATGCCGAGCGTTTGCTTCGCAGTGACATTCTTCGTAGCGCTTGGATGTTCGCCATAGGCGCTCTCGACGCTTACTTTTCGGATGCCTATACAGATGTTGTAGCAGCCGCGATTATTTCAAAGAGCCGGCATAACCCAATGGACCTGCCTGATTTCTTTTACGACATTAAGCTTCCCGTCCGAGCAATTCTTGAGCCGTACGCAGTGAACGTGAATTGGCGTTGGAGGATGGCAGCACGAAGGATGATGGACCGTGAGAATGTGTTGACATTGGCAGCTATCCAAGGACTGTTCAACAAATTCTTCCGAGACGGCCATCGCTTGTTTGGAGATGTGCTTGACTCCTGGATAACGCATCTAGACGCCAGGAAGCGTCTCTTCGGTACCACTCAAATAGCCTTCAGCCGCTTGTCCGGAACACCGCTGAGTGACGCCCGCAAATTGGCGATACAGCAAATGAGAAAGCGATTTGCAGAGATCTTTCAACGGCGGCACGACTGCATCCACAATTGCGACCGTCCTCGCGTTTCACCTCAGCGACTTGTGCTAAGCGGCACTGTCTTGAAAGTCGTTCAAGACGTCGAATTCCTTGTTGGCAGATGCGACGAGCACATCAACTCTGAATTCCGAGAGTTCCTTCTCCATCGTGGATGTCCGGCCGCTATTGTAACTCAGGCCGGTTATTGATCGTAGAGAAAACGACCGTCATTCTTGGCCGCTGACGGGAAGGTTAAGGTGGCATCAGGGTCGGGCTCTAAATGCTACAAAACCCGGTAGATCAGGGAAACGAGCGTCTGGTCAGCTAGCGGGTGAACGAAGTGGAGTTGCTTTGGTACTCGAATCGTGGGACAAATGCTGCGAGCGCTTTGCCGGTAAGGTTTTGTCAGGGCAAGTCCTGACCTGCTTCGTCAATACGCGGACACGCTTGGTTATGGAACAGAGGCCAGATATGGGCAGCACGAGCAAGATGCGGCGTGGGATTCAGGTTTTGGGGGTTCTGTTGGGGTTGGTGTTTGTGGCGTGGGTGGTTGTCTCGGGCTTTGTGGCTTGGGAAATGACGCGGCGTGTGCGGCCGCCTTTTGACGAGCCGGCGCCGCAGGTGGGCGACCGGTCGGTTGAGCCGCATCGCTTGACGACGTCCGATGGCGAAGAGATCGGCGCGTGGTTGTTGCGGCGAAATGGGTCGCGGGGCTGCGTTCTCCTATTGCACGGAATGGACGCTTCACGCCGAGCGATGGTTCCGTTGATGGACTTCCTTGCCGAGAACAAGTTCAGTTCGTTGGCCATCACGTTACGGGCACATGGCGATTCGACCGGCGAGACGCTCGACTTCGGCTACGGTTCGCGTCACGAGGTGATCGCGGCCGTCGAGTTTCTCCAGCGGGAACTGCCGGGCCAGCCGATCTATGTGTTGGGACGGTCGCTGGGAGCGGCAGCCGCCCTGTTTGCCGCCGAAGAGTTGGGCGGCCGTGTGGCCGGGTACTTCTTGGAGTGCCCTTACCTGGATCTCGAGACGGCGACTTGGCGTCGGACCCAGGAGTGGCTGCCACCGGTTCTCGATTGGGCGGCCTACCTGGGACTTAGGTTGTGGTCCGGGGCGTTTTTGCCGGTCAGTGCGTCCGAGATTTCTCCCTGCCGCTGCGCCGCACTCGTGCCTGGCGAGGTTCCGGTCGTGCTAGTGTGCGGTTCCGAAGATCGTGAGCTACCGCCGAGCGACGCTCGTGAGATCTTTCGGCAAGTCGAATCCCACGGCAAGTTTGTGCTGTTCGAAGGTGCCGGCCACGCCACGCTTTACGGAGACAACCCGAGCCTCTACCAAGAGACGCTTTTGGAGTTGCTCGGCAAGTAAGGCGGCCGACGGTATGATGGCGTTTCTTTCGATGATGACCGCGGCGGCGGGATCAGACTCTAAACACTCCGGCTGTAAACGGCACGACGGAGGGTATGGATCAAGAAGTCGATGTCTCCCGGGTCGCATAACCGGCACAACCGGCCGGCTGGTCTCGCCGAAGTTTCCCTGTTTGAACCGTGGGCAACCTACATTGAGATAGGGGAACCCCCATCCGTTGTCGGCGATGCCATTTCAACGGCGGGCCGGATCAAGAAAGCAATGGCGCGACGCGTTTCAGCCTTTCCGTACAGAAAGATATGTCCAAGTCAACCAGCAACAGTTCTTCGCGAGCCTTCGGACTCCGCGTCGCCGTGACGGTTCTTGTTTGGACTGCGATTGTCGCGGGAATGGCGATCTATGCCATCTTCGAGAAGCGATCCCACACCATGGAGTTGGCAAGGGCAGAGGCCCGAACGCACTTCAATCGAGACAAGGCTTTTCGCTCTTGGGTGGCATCGCATGGCGGCGTCTACGTGCCTGTAGACGAGCATACGCCGCCGAACCCCTACTTGGCTCATGTGAAAGAGCGTGACATTGCTACGCCCTCCGGGGTTGCGCTGACGCTGATGAATCCTGCTTATGTCACGCGTCAAGTGGACGAAGATTTCTCGGACCAGTGCGGCACGACGATTCACATCGAAGCCGATCGACCGGGCCCAACTCTTCGAAACGATCCAAAGGCAGCTCGCGGTCGCTGCCGAGCAAGAAACGG
>CAYYOX010000121.1:0-13549 GCA_964473065.1 uncultured Planctomycetaceae bacterium
ACAGACTGGCAAAACGTCTTGCTAATGACTAATGAAGCTCTGACCCCAGATTCCCAGATTCCCCAGATTCCAACGCTCAATGTTCACCACGCCGGTGACCATTAGGTTGTATCTTTCCTGAATTCTGGTAAGATAGGGGTCTGAATTGTCACTTTGCGGGTGGTAGCGGACGGGGAATTTGCGCATGCACGCAGGCCGGTTGGCGCGTGCATGTACGGCCCAACCCACCTTATCTTCTGTCACTCTAACTGGCTGAGGTTGAAGTCATGCGATTTCGACGCTCTGGTAAGCGGCAGTCAGGCCGCTCTCGATTCTCGCAACGCGGCTTGGTCCGTCAAACGTCGCTGGCTGCTCCCGAGTGGCTGGAGGAGCGTGCTCTGTTGTCGGCCGATCCGATGGGCAGTCTGTTTCAAGGGCCTTCGACTGCTCCGGACGACGCCGGCGAGCAAGATTTCCTGCTGACGGATTTAGGGACCTACGAGAATCGGGACCTGCTCTACTTGGCCGGCGCGGTCGGCGCCGACGAGCTGGCGTCGCTGCAACACGTGGCCACGCCGCTGCGGATGCTCTACAGCCGGGAGTTGCAGGACAACGCGCTGCCGCTGGGCGAGCAGACGATCTTTGGCACACTGTACGAGGAAGCGTTTATTTCCGACGGAGCGCGTCCCCACGTGCAAGCCTTCGTCGAGGACGTTTCGGCGGCCGCCGTTGCGCTGCAAGACTTGGGACTGGACTTGACGTCGACGGTCGACTCTGATCCCTGGCAGATCGTGGCCGGGTTCTTGCCGGTGGATCAAAATTGGCGCGGCGGCCGAAGTCCAGGGGTTGACGTTTCTAAGTGCCAGCGAGCGACCGATTACCGATTCGGCCGCGCATCCGGGGAGTGTTGTCGAGGATTGGGTTGGCCAGTCGTATGCCGACCAGTTGCGACGCGTGTTGGGTATCGACGGCGCCGGCGTGGACATCGGGATCTTCTCCGACAGCATCAATCAGGTCGGCGGCGGGGTTGCCGCCTCGCAGGCAACCGGCGATCTACCTTTAGGCGGTCGCGTGTGGATCCTTGACGACGGAACTCCCAACCACACGGACGAAGGGCGCGCTCTCGCGGAGATTGCCTACGATATCGGTCCGGGCTTCGATTTCGTCTTCATGACCAGCGACCTCGCGCAGGCAGATATCGGCAACGTACTGCGTTTCCTTGGAAGCCAAGGCGCTATCGAGATTCTGGTCGATGATACGTCGTATGTCCGGGAACCCGTCTTTCAGGATGGGCCGGTGGCCCAAGCGATTAAGGATATCTACGAGACGAACGGTGTTCTTGCTTTTGCTTCGGCGGGGAATCTCGGCGGGAGCAGCTACTACGGCACGTGGAGCGACACCGACGGCGATCTGGCCCATGACTTCGCCGTTTTCCAACCACAAAACCCGGGCGACCCCACGAGTGATCCGTCGATCGATATCTTGGTTGAACAGGGCGAGAATATCCTAGTCGGGTTGCATTGGGCCGAGCCGTGGAACATCGGCCAGGTCGTCGCCGACGTCGATGTCGAGATTTGGAATTATGACTACACGGCCAAGGTTGCCGACAGCGACGAGGTCAACTCCGCGACCGATCAGGCCGTGGATGTTGTTACGTTTACCAACGACGGCAGCCATCCTTCGCCGGTGGGACACGAGCAGGATTATCATATCGTCTTTCGCGCCAAAGCCGGGCTTGCTCCGGTGGGTAAGCTGCTGTTCGCGATGATCGACGGCGGCGTGGTGCTGGACAACCTGTACACGCAGAACCAGCGCGGCATCGCGGGAAACCATGCGGCCGAGAACCAGTTCACGATCGGGGCCGTGCAGGACAGCCAACTCGATCAGATCGCCGAGTACAGCAGTCACGGGCCCAGTGTGCAAATTCAGTTCGACACGAACGGACAACCGCTGAATCCTACGTTTGAACGTCTCAAGCCCGACTTCACGGCGGCTGAGGGTTTCCAAACGACCGTGCCGAATTTCACCGACGCGGCCAATTTTGCGGGAACGTCCGCGTCCGTGGCCAACGCCGGCGGAGTTGCCGGGTTAGTGCTGGCGGCGGCCCGGGCGGGTGGCACACAGACGCTGACGTACTTGGAAATGTTCGAAATTCTACGAGACACGGCGATCGGCGCCGGCACAGGAAGTTGGGATGCGGTGCATGGCTTCGGACGCATCAACGCCCTAGGGGCCGGGTTGGCCGCTTATGGGCCACAGAGCACGGCTTTACCCATCCAACTGAATCCGTTTGGTCAATGGGATGCCGAAAACGTTTTGCTCGGAAATAACAAGATCGATGCATTTGGGTTTGTTCTCGCCGATACGGCCACGGCCGTCGACGGCACGGCGCCGGTCACCATTCGAGTGCACAGCGACGGGGTGTTGGATCCGGGCTTGATTCTTTACCAGGACGGCCAGTTTTTGGAAATCGACTATAACGACGGCCCGAATGGCAAAGATGCCGTGATCACTCGCAACATCCTGGTCGGTTCGCTCTTTCAGGTCGAAGTGTTCGCCGAAACGGATCTGACCGGCGCCACGGATGAGCAACGAACCTATACGATCACGATCGAGACGCAGCCGCCCCTGATTACCGAGCTCTCGCCGGACCTCGAGCAAAACGGCAATGTGTTCGAATATGCGGCAAGTAACCAAGTCGTGCTTGGACAACACGATGCCGACTACTACCAAGTAACATGGCCTGCCGCGGCAAGTTCGATGATGGACGTCGAAGTCTCGCCGGTTGCTGGTGCGGGTGACCAGTTGAACTCCACCATCACGCTTTACGATCGTCTCGGCAATCAAGTGCTTTCGATTGACTCGGTTGGTGTAGGCGAGCCTGAACAAGTTCTCCTTGTCGGCTACGCACGGGGCGAGAAGTACTATCTTCGCGTGGGAAGTGCCTCGGACGCCAGCTCGGGTGAATACCTGCTGAGTGTACGGTTCAGCATGGACTCGTTCAGTCCCGCCACGACGAATTATCAGCCCGATCCGCCTTGGATCGAATTGGGCCCCGAACCTGCCGTGGGGGCCGAGGTGGAATACCTTTTCGACGACGATGCGATCGGTGCGATCCAATCCATCGCGGTGCATCCCGGAGACCCTGATATCATCTACGTGGGCACGGTCGCCAGCGGCATTTGGAAAACGACCAGTGCTACCTGGAGCTCCGACGGAATCGACAACGACGGCGACGGACAAATCGACGAGCCCGACGAAGTGGTGACCTGGACGCCGCTCACTGACAACTTCGGAGCGATGGGGATTGGCGACATCGTCTTTAGCATGCTGGATCCAAGTCGTCAAACACTGTTCGCCGGTACGGGCGATTATCGGCCTGCGCCAGGTTCCTTGCCCACGAATCCGCGTGTTTTCGGAGGCGGACAAGGAATTCTCAAGACGACCGACGGCGGACAGACTTGGGAACGCATTACCCTCACGGAATCCTCTAACCCGAGTGTCGTTGCGATTGTTCCGACCTCGTTTGACAAAGAGCTTGACCCGGCGACCCCCGAAACGCAGGTCGTCCTGGCCGCGACACGCAGCGCGTTTGGCGAAGAAGGCGGCCTGTTTCGAAGCGAGGACGGCGGCAAGACGTGGACACAGATCTCCGGCGCCGACGGATCCTCCGACGGATGGGACAACGATTCGGACGGGTTCATCGACGAGGCCGGAGAATACAACTTACCGCCGGGTGGCGTCACCGGGCTAATTCAGGATCCGACCCTCCCTTACGGATACTATGCGGCGGTGGCCAATGATTTCGGAACCGACTTCTTCGGAACGGCGCCCAACGATCACAAGGGGATTTATCACAGCCTCAACGGCGGCGAGAGCTGGTTGCTGGTCGACGTCCCGTTTGCCGGAATCGAGGACGCATCACGGATCGATCTGGCCAGTCACCCCACCGGCGGCGTCTTCGCGGGTATCATTACCGGCGCAGAAACCTTCTTGACCACTGATGCCTTCCGAGGGGACTCGCAATTAGTGGTCGACAGTACGGCCGGTTTCGAAGCTCTGGATACGATTCATCTTGGCGATACCTGGGATGGAACCTTAGAGGAGTTGCTCGTCACGCGGGTCACCAGTCCCACGACGCTGGAGATTGCTTCCTTGCCGGGCGATCCTCCGCAAATGCACCTAGATCACGACCTCGGTCAAACCGTGCAACTTTTCGGTGCTCGATTGGTGAGCCTGTATCGCCGTGAGTCCGACGGGCTGACCTGGACGCCGCTGAGTGTTCCCCAGACCGACGAAATCGTTGCCACTTTCGGCATCCATCCGGCCGGGCGTGCGATGGAAAACTTTGCCATGCTGGTCGACGATGCCGATCCGCCGCGGTTGTTCCTCGGGGGTGACGAGCAGCCGCAGGAAAACAACCCTTACTTGCCGCTGGTCAACTCGCTCGGCAGCAGCAACCGCAGCGGACGACTCTTTGCCTAGGGACTGGACAATCCTGGAAGCTGGGATGCGATTACCAGTGATTATGCCAACAGTTCAGCACCGCATGCGGGCGCGCGGGATATGGCATTCGACCGGGACGGGAACGTTCTGTTGGCGACCGACGGCGGCATCTACCGGCTGAACGATCCAGACAACCCGGCCAGCCGGCGCTGGGAGTCACTCAACGGAAACCTCCGCATTGCCGAGCTGACTTCTGTGGCCTACGATCTGATCACCAGAACGGTCCTCACCAGCGCTGGGGAAATCGGGACTCCGTTGGGGACGATCGGGACTCCCGATCCATTAAGTTACGACTGGTCGTTGGAAGCAAGCCGATGGCGCAACGGCGGGATGGTCCTCTTCGACGGCCAATATACATTCTATTCCTCCCGAGAAAAGCTTGAGGATTTCCAGCGATTCCAGAGCGGTCAGCCGGCCCAACAGATCCAGCTTCGGGTTGATGCGTTGGACCAAACACTTCTCGACCTCGACCGTAAAGGGCTCGACAACCTCAGCCCGGTCACGGTTTATGCGGTTAACTCGGCGGATCCGAAACGGATGCTGATCGGTACCGATCAATTCGTTTACGAATCGTTCAATCAAGGGGACAACCTCAAGCGGATCCCCGGTCTGGCACTCGATAGCCGGGCCACCGCAATCGCTTACGGCGGAGAAGACCAAGGACAGACCGTTGCTGAAGTGGCTTATCTGTCTACGAGCAACGGTTTTCTTTACCGGCGCGGTCCGTCGGGCGGTTTCGAGAAACTACAAACCCCCGAACTTCACATCGTCGATATCGCCGTCAACCAACGGGACTGGCACGACGTCTATATCCTCGGCAAACGGCATGTCTTCCGATCGACCGATGCCGGCGATACGTGGGTGGAGATTACGGGGACACTCGCGAAGGACCCCAAGTATTGGTGGCCTCTGAACACGATCGAATGGATGGCCGATGCAGTCTGGATAGGCACGCCGATATCCGTCCTGCAATCCAGCATCGACCCGGGTTCCGATAACCGTTGGCGTACTGTCGGCTCGGATTTGCCCTGGCTGGCCGTAACCGATCTGGTGCCGACGTCCGACGGTGGATTGGTCGCGGCCACTGCCGGTCGAGGTGCGTGGATACTCGACGGTGCCGGAAGTGCGACGACGTTGGATATTCTCGGGGACGATTCCTCGAATATGGTTTACATTAAAAGCGACGAGTGGGAAGGCCGGACATCGTTCTACCTCAGTCCCGCAAGTCTGGCGAGTGAGACACCCGATCGGGTAATCCCAACGCCGTTCCTGCGACGCGTGTTTGTCAACCTCCAGGGCGGTGACGATGTGCTCGTGGTCGACAACTCGAGCGGACTTATCGATGTATCCACCTTCTTGTATTGGGCCGGCGAGGGCAGCAATGATCGCTTGGTGATTATCGGTCCGGAACACTCGCTGGGAAGCGTCTCCGGCGAACTGACTTCCGATGAGGGTGAATTGACGTTGATGGATCGCTACCGCGACCAGACGATCGAATACACGGGCGTGGAGTATCCCACCACGAACTTCCCGCTGCAGGTCAGCACGCCGCTGGAGGCTCTCGCGGCCGGTCTCGAGCGCACCGCGACCGCCTCCGCTGGTTTGTTGCAGGACCAACAGGTGCCCGGAATCGGCGGATCGCTGTCCGAGGCACTCAACGGGGCCGGATTGAGCGCGCCGACCGGCGTCGGCGCGGCCGTTGCCAAGGGCGCCGGCGATACCCACGTGCTCGATGCCCGCGCTGCCACGCAGAATCTCTCAATCACCGACTCGGCCAGCCAATTACTCCGCCGCTTGGTTGAAGAGGGAACCGGCGCGTTTTCCATCGCGGAAATCGGCTCGGCAATTGCCGATCTCAGTACGCTCCGCGACCGGCTCGACGCCTTGGACGCCACGCCGGGCAACGTCAGCTATACCGAAACCAACGGCGTCACTCGATTCGACATCGAGATCTCGAAGACCCTTGCCGGCGGGGCCGGGCTCGATGTCTCGGCACTAGGCGGCGCCATCGAACTGACCGGCGCCGCGCAATTGCAGGACGCCGGACCCGATATGGCTACCGGTCAGGCGGACGGGTTGATTCGTATCTACGAGTTGGCGGACGTCGTGGCAAATGCCAACATTACGCTGCTGGGCAATCCGACCGGAATCGACATGACAATGACGGCCACCGTGGCCGTCGCCTTGATCGTTCCTTACCTGGGCGATACGTTCGGGCTGGGTACGGCCGATGTCACCCTGACTTGGGACGACTTGCACGACCCGGCCAATGTGGGCATTGCGGTGGCCGTCGGACCGGCCGAGGCCCTGACCGGCCTGTTGCAGACCGGCTCCGAGACAGTCATGGGCGCGCTGGACGGGCTGCGCGATCTGGCCGACCGCTTCGAGGTGACCACCGGCTACGGCATCATGGATCAGAAGATCCCCCTGGTCAACAAGAGCCTGGGCGAGATTCTTGGCGGCAATCCTCAGCCGATTACGGTCGATTCGACGTCGATCGTGGCCGTCGGCGATGTAGCCAAAGTGAACGGTTTCAATCAGTTCAGCGTCCATCTGACCAACCTCCGCCTCACGTCCCAAGGCGTGGTGGCCGGCGACACGCTCCAGCACCTCGGCCGCGGCGGAGAGACGTCCACCGGGATCGGCGATTCCGTCGGCCCGGCCGATTTCACCGTGCGCTTCCACCCGCCTTTCACCCTAGATCCCGACCGCCTCAACCCGCAGTTCGAGATCGTTCGTCGCGGCGGGTTGCAGCAACAGTTGATGGGGTTCTTAGGCGATCTGACCAACCCCAGCAGCATGAGTTTCAAGCCGCCTTCGGTCCAGGAATTGGTGTGGCAACTGGCCGAGTTGACCGGGATCGATCTGGAGACGATGCTGCAGAACGTCAGCTTCACCAGCGGGCCCGATCCTACGTTACTGATCACGCTGCCGCTGGACCCGGATCCGATCGAGTTGACACACAGCTTCGACTTCGGCGCCAAGATTCCCGGACTGGGGTTCGAGACGTCCGGGGACCTGTTGTTTACGATCGACCCGGCGTTTCAGATTACCGTCGGCGTGCGGATCGACCCCGACCCGAACATCCCGCTGGCCGACCGCTTCTTCATCGTCGACGATCCGGCCGAGGAATTGACCCTCTCGGTCACCGCTACGTTGGATGACCCCGTGCTGGAGGGCTGGATCGGCTTCCTCGACGTGAGCATGCAAGAGTCACCCGTGGGCCAGCCAAACAACGGCGGGATCTCCCTCAATGGAGTCTTGGGCGTTAATCTAGTGGAACCGACTCCCGGCGACGGTCGCATCGACTTGAATGATCTTGTGAACAATCCGTTGGACGTGTTCGACGTGGATCTGGCCGCCAACTTCGACATTGACGCCCTAGTGATTGAAGCTACCATCGGCAATTTGGTTACGTTGGGCTCGTTGGAAATCTCGCTGCACAGCGGCATCGACACCTGGCAGGCGCCGGCCGTGGACTTCAGCCAAGTCCTCTCCGACGTGCAGATCAGTGGGAACCTGAACGCGTTCCTCGATTTCAACAACCTCTCGCCGCAGATGATTCTCCGGGCGCTGTCCACACTGATCGATCGGCTCCGCTCGATGGGCGCCGGCGGAGTGTTCGACCAGAAGCTCCCGTTGATCAACAAGAGTCTCTCCGAGATTGTGGACCTAGGCAGCGGGCTGGGTGACAAATTGGGCGCAACGGATACGATCGATCTGTTGCAGGTCTCCACGGCCCGGCGGCTCGAGCAGTTCCTCAACGACAAGCTGGCCCCGGTCCAGGTCCATATCGCCGTCAACCCGGGCGACATCATTTTCAGCTTTACCTACAACAATACGTTTCAGACCAGCCTGCCTCTGGCGTTCGACCTTGGCGGCGCGTTGGGGAGCCTGATCACACTCGAGGGCGGCGGGCAACTCGTTGTCACCGGCAATGCAGAAAT
Source organism: uncultured Planctomycetaceae bacterium (assembly GCA_964473065.1). Lineage (GTDB taxonomy): Bacteria > Planctomycetota > Planctomycetia > Pirellulales > Thermoguttaceae > CAYYOX01. The sequence continues at coordinate 8,433 of CAYYOX010000121.1, forward strand.
CGACCTGGGGTTCGGCATTCGTACTGCCGCCGATTTGCCGCTGTTGGATCGGTTGTTCATCGATACCAGCGCCCAAGATGAAATCCGATTGAGTGCCACGGCCAACGTCGGATACGCTCCTTCCGGCGGCAGTCCCCTGAGCATCGAAATCGGCATCGGCTCGATTCCACTCAATAACGTCGAAGCCCGGGGCTTGATCAATGTGGGGCTGACCGGCGACATCAGCCATGTCGGCAACCAACTCACGATGAACGAAATCGGCGCCGGCAACTTCGACATCACCGGCAACTTCACCGGCGATGCCCAAGCCATCATCGAAGCGGACGGCATGGGTGGCCCCGATCCGCGGATTCAAATCGCCGGCCTGCTCTCCAACCTTGGCAACACGGACTTCTTCGACGATCCCTCGGACCCGGCCAATGACATTCCTTTACACGCCGACCCGAGCATTCCGCTCGACCCGGCCACGGAGATGGACCCCAGCCGCTTCCTGATCGTCACGCACGACGTGACGACCATGTTCGACGGATTGGGGTGGAATTGGGATACGTTGGTTTTGGGGGTGGATCGGGCGTTGGGGCTGGTGCAAAGCTTGCTCGACGGAAAGGTATTCGATATCACGCTGCCGCTGGTCGGAGACGAACTGAAGCAGGCCGGCGAGTATATCGGCATGTTCCGCCAGGAGGTGCTCTCTCGGCTGCAAGGCCAACAGGCGTGCGAGACGATCCGCCAGGCCCTGTTCGATGTGTTCGGTCCCTCGCCTGAAGCGGCTATCGGACTCGACCTGCTGAAGGATCGTGATAACGACGGTTTGATTACCATCGAAGACGTCGGTGTGGTCCCCGGCTGCGAGGATGCCGGCAGTGCCGAGTTCCTCGAATGGACCGTGCTGCTCGGCGGAACCATCACCACCGACACGGACATCGGTTTCGACATCGGGTTGCCGGCCCTGGGACTCTCGGTGACCGACGGGTCCAAGGTCGAGGTAAACCTGGATTACACGTTCGCCTTCAGTTTCGGGATCAGCAAGAACGACGGCTTCTACTTCAATACCAACCCCAAGGATGGCGCCGGCAATCCGATCGACGAATTCGCGATCGACCTGGATGTCGGCATCCCGGGCTTCGACGCCACCGGCCGCCTTGCTTTCTTGCAGTTGAACATCAAGGACGAGCCGGCCGTCGATCCTCCCGGACAGGAGGACAATCGCGACCCTTCGAGTCTCAGTGGGGCGTTCAGTGTGGACATCATGGACCCGGTGGGAACCAACAACCGGCTGACCTTCCTCGAGATTACCGAGGCCAACTTCGATTTTGCCGATCTGGTCAGCGCTCAGTTCAACGCCGGGGCACACATCAATCTCGATACGCGCGTCAGCTTCGGCGGCGATGCGGCCTTCCCGTCGCTGGTCACGGAGTTCAGCCTCGACTGGGACTTCGTCGACGTCGATACGGCCGCCGACCGATTCGATCTCGGCGGGGTGCCGGAGATTGCATTTACCAATATCGGCCTCGATTTAGGGACGTTCTTCTCGGACCTGGTGGCTCCCATGGCCAGGACCTTGAAGAAGATCATCTCGCCGCTGAAGCCCTTCATCGAAATGCTCGACACGCCGGTGCCGATCCTTTCGGATATCGGACTGGCCAAAATGCTGCTAGGCGGTGGCGAACTGACTTATCTCGATCTGGCCAAGAATTTTGTCTCGCCCGACATGGCCCGGAATATCGACATCTTCATGATCGTTTACGACACGCTGGAGTCGCTGCCGGACACGGGCGACGGCGTGGGAACGGATCTGATCATCCCGCTGGGGGACATCGATTTTGGATCGGCCGACCTCCGACTCTTGGAGAGCGTTACCAGCATAGTACCGCGATTTACGGCCGAGGTCGAAGACGCCTTCACTCAACTGGAAGATATGATCGGCGCCGGCGGCGAATTGGCCGATCTGGCCGGCGAAGCCCAGGGATTCCTCGATGAATTCGACGTCGAACTCGACGATGTCGCCGGTGCGATCGGCAACCTCAACCACAAACTGTTCCAGTTTCCGCTGCTGGAAGATCCCATGAAGGCCGTCAAGTTGCTGCTGGGCCAGCCGGTCGATCTGGTGATCGTCGAACTGCCGCCGCTGGACATCGGCTTCTCGATGCACGAATTCATTCGCATCGCCGGCCCGTTGGGTATCGAACTCGCCGGCGGACTGGAGCTCTCCGTCAATCTGGCGTTCGGATACGACACCTACGGAATCCAAGAGTTCTTCAACTCCGACTCACCCTACTTCCACGATCCGCTGGTTATCTTCAACGGCCTTTATGCCAGCGACCGAGAGAACCCGGACGGCACCGGAGAAGACGTTCCCGAGGCCAGCTTGCGCGGTAACATCGAGGCCTACGGGGCGCTGGATATCATCATTGCCAGCGCCAGGGTCGGCGGCGGGGTGTATACCGGCATCGACTTCGACTTCAACGACGACGGCGACGGGAAATTCCGGCTGTTCGAGATTATCGACAAGTTTCCCGACTGCCTGTTTGACGTCGACGGTGAAATCCGCGCCTGGCTGGAAGCCTCGGCCACGATCGGTATTTGGCCGCTGAAAAAGACTTGGACCTACGACATTGCCGAATGGCGATCGAACTTCGGCTATAGTTGCAACGAAGGATTCTTTGCCGACGATCCCATCTTGGCTACACCGCTCGGCGGCGGCGAACTGAGACTGAACATGGGACCATACGCCGCCGACCGGGTCTCCGGTAATACCGACGACGGCAACGAAACATTCCTGGTGCGTCCCGGTTCGGGCGGAAGTGTGATCGTCTCGGCCTTCGGCCATGACCAGGAGTTTGCCGGAATCACGCACATCATCGCCGAGGGCGGTTTGGGGAACGATACGATTACTATCGACAGCCGGTTGTCCGTCACCGCACACCTGGACGGCCAATTCGGCGACGATAAGTTGACCGCCGGTGGCGGCGCAGCCACGCTGATCGGCGGCAGCGGGAAGGATTACCTCGTCGGCGGAGTCGGCGACGATACGCTCATCGGCGGAAGTCACGATGACGTGCTCATCGGCGGTGAAGGAATCGACTCGCTCGACGGCGGAAGCGGAAACGACAACCTCCAGGGCGGTGAGGGAGTCGATACGCTGCTCGGCGGGACCGGAGACGATCAACTCAGCGGCGGCGCCGGCAATGATTCGCTTTTCGGCGACGATGACAACGACATGCTGCTCGGTGGCGCCGGCGACGATACCATGGACGGAGGAAGCGGAAACGACGTGCTCCAAGGCCACGATGGCAACGACATCATGCGGGGCCAAGGTGGCGTGGATATCATGTTCGGCCATACCGGAGACGATTACCTCGACGGCGGGACCGAAAACGACGAAATCTACGGCGGCGACGACAACGATACAATCCTTGGCGGCGACGGAGACGACTTCGCCGACGGCGGACCGGGAACCGATTCCCTGACCGGGGGTATCGGAAACGATAGCCTCCAAGGGGCCGAAGGTGACGACACCATCGACGGCGGACCGGGAGCGGACAACATCGCCGGCGGCGAGGGCAACGACACCATCTCCGGTGGGTCCGAAAACGATACGATTCAAGGTGACTCCGGCGACGACATCATCACCGGTGACGAAGGCGACGATACCATCACCGGTGGCGCCGGCATCGATACCATCAACGGGAACTTTGGAGACGACACGATCTATGGCGGCGATGACGCCGACCTGCTGCACGGCGACGAAGGCGATGATACCATCTTTGCCGGAGATGGAGACGATCAGGTCTTCGGCGACGATGGCTTCGATCTGCTCCTCGGCGGAGAAGGAAACGATACCATCTCCGGCGGCATCGGAAACGACTCGCTCTATGGGGGCGTGGGAAACGACTTGCTACACGGCGATGAAGATCACGACCGGATCTTCGGCGATGCCGGAGCGGATACCCTCTATGGCGATGCCGGCGACGACGAACTCGACGGAGGCGATCAGCAGGACCACCTCCTCGGCGGCACCGGCCGGGATACGCTGCGGGGTGGTCGTGGTGACGATACCTTGGAAGGGAACGACGGCGATGACAGTATCGAAGGGAACGAAGGCGACGATACCATCCTGGGCGGACTTGGCAATGACACCATCCGCGGCGCCGCCGGGCAGCCGATGGTTGCTTGGACCGAGTTTACAGCTACCGGCAGCGAGATTATGGCCGCAGTTTTCGATCCTGCGGCCAATGGCGGGTCGGGAGCTTGGGCGCCGTTGGGCGCATCGCTGGGGGTTGGCGGAATCAGCGATACCATGGCGGCCGATCATGCTGCGATCGTTGAGACTTCCTTGGGACCGGTGGTTGCCTGGCTCGACAACAGCAGCGGAATCACGCAGGTCTACGCGAAATACTTCAGCGGCGGTGCGTGGCAACCGCTGGGCCCCGGAGCCGCCAATGGGACAGGTGTGTCCGGCGCCGCGACCGACGTAAGCCAACTGGCGCTGACTGCCGACGGCGCCAAAGTCGCCGTTGCCTGGTCTGCTCTCGACGCGGACGGTGATCGCCAGGTTTATGTGATCCAGTACGACGGCGGTGTTTGGAATGAACTGGACGCCTCGGGTTCCGGCAAGGGACTCAGCGACTCGCAAGGCGAAAGCACCGCGCCTACCTTGGCCTACTTGGGGAGTTCGTTGTTCGTCGCCTGGCAAGAGAGCCAGAGCCAACATGCGGAGATTCAGGCACAGCGATTTGACGTTTCCACCTCCAGTTGGCAAACGGTCGCCGCAGCAGCCCTCAGCGGGGATGCGTCCCAGCCGGCCGGTCACGCGGCGCATCCACAACTCGTAGCCGGCGGCGGCACGCTGCAGCTTGTTTGGCTGGACGATCGGATGGATCGGGCTGGCGGTGAGAAAGTGGCCCTGTATGCCAAGCAGTGGAACGGAGCGGCCTTTGCCGAGGAACTTCCCGGCGACGCCGGCTTCGATGGAATCAGCCTCACCGGCGGTGTCGTCCAGTCGCTGGCGGTTGCCGTCGACCAGGCCGGCCATCCAATCGTTGCCTGGGGTGACTCCGCGGCGGCAACTCCGCAAATCTACGTCCGCGGCAATCTGTTTGACTTCGACGGGGCGG
>CAYYOX010000122.1:0-13366 GCA_964473065.1 uncultured Planctomycetaceae bacterium
GTCTTGCCCGCGCCGCGAAGTTGTTTCAACAGGCCGCGGATTTCAATTCTCGCTCGGGGGTCCAGCCCGCTGGCCGGTTCGTCCAAGAGCAAGACTTGCGGGTCGTGCAATAAGACGCGGGCCAGGCCCAAGCGTTGTGTCATGCCGCGGGAGAGACTGGTAACCAGCTCGTTGCGTTTGTAGCCGAGGTCGACCAGTTCGAGCTTGTCGTCGCACACCTTGCGTCGCGCCGGGCCCTTGATGCAGTACGCGGCGGCGAAGAATTCGAGGTATTCGATCACCTTCATGTCGTCGTAGACGCCGAAGAAGTCGGGCATGTAGCCGATCAGCCGCCGGATTTCTTTCGGATGCGTATAGATCGAATAGCCGCAGACGCTGGCCTCACCCCAGGTCGGCTGCAACAGCGTGGCCAGGATCCGCATGGTCGTCGTCTTGCCAGCCCCGTTCGGGCCGATGAAGCCGAACAGATCGCCGTCGTCCAACTCCAACGTCAAGTTGTCGAGCGCGTGGAGTTTGCCGTAGACTTTTGTCAGGTCGTGGGTTTGGAGCATGGGCAGGGGTTAGGGGTTAGGGGATAGGGAACTGTCGACGGTAAAGACGAAGCGATAGACGGTCAGGTGCTGGTCTTCGTTGTCGGTCAGGGGTTTTCCGTTGCAGCTTAGCGTCGCGCCGGGATGGTCCTCAGGGGCTTGGCCTACGAGCAGGGCGCGGTCGGTTTTCAACAGCTCGGTGCTGTCGACGAAGCGTTGGTAGCCGTTTTCGAGGTGCGTGTATTGCCGACCGCCGGCCGCTTCGTAGAACATCATGGCTTGCAGGATGTAGGGGAGCTGCACGCTGGCCAAGTCGTAGGGCGTCGACTTTTGATAGAAGTCGCCTCCCGGCTTGTCCGCGACAATCTGCCGGCGTGTGAGCAAGGTCTTCAGTTCACTGCGTCGCAACCGCGTATCGATGCGGATCGATTGGCCCGGCTCGAGCGTACCCAACGGATAGACGTGCCGCCCGTGGGCCAGTAAACATTCGCTCAACGCAAAGGGCAAGGTGTTGGTGATGTTGCCGAGCAGTTGCTGGCGTTCCAGACGCAGGTCGGCCTGGGGGCAGATGTCGGTCTTGGCCATCCAACGGGCGGTGAAACTCTTGGTCGACCATATAGAAATCGGCACGTCGTGCAGGGCATCGAGCTGCGGTGAGAAATCGTACGGCTTGGCCCAGAGATCGGGGCTGATGGTGCGAGGGTTCATCCCACCCAACGCGCCGCCAGGCAAACCGAGCCAGCTTAGCTGAAGGTCGGCATCTTGGGCCAACTTGCCACTGGGTAACTTCGGTTGCAGCGTCAGGTCGTAGAAATCGGTCCGCGGGCTGAAGAGATTGCACCAGGTCGTGCCGCGAATGTTCCCGCTGGTCGCGTCGATGTACTCACGTCCAGACGGATTCGGCCGACGCTGGGTCACATTCGTGTCGTGTGCCAGCGGGGAGGCCGCTGCTGCACCGACCTCCCCCGTCGACGCGACGGTGACCCAGGTCAACATCATCCGCCCCAGGACCTTGCGCAATAGGAAGTGGTCTGCCGGCCCGATCAGATGGCTATAAGCGACAATCATCACGACGATCAGCCAGAAGGGGATCAGACGCACGCTGTTGAACTGCTCCAGAGCACTACGCAGTTGGCCGGTCAGGTCGTTGAACCCGTAGTGCATGACGGCCGAACCCTCTTTCGACTCCTCCTCGCGCTCGGTGGGAAGATCCAGCAAGCGTGCGGTCAACAGGGGGCGATCTTTCCATTTCGCCAACGGGCCACGGTCCAGATCGGCCGCAAGGAACACGATCTGGCCCAATCCCCGGGCCGTGCGGACCACCAAAGGCAAGTCGGCCTCGCGGGCCTCGATCGTTCCTTGCACTTGCAGCAACCGCGGAATTCTTAACCCATCCTCGTCCTCGGTCTCGATGGCCATTTCTCCGGCCGCATAGGACTCCAGCGCGCGGGTCTGCCGCAAGTCGACCATCCGACTCAGCTTACCCGGCGCGAAGGCGGCCCAGGGTGAATCTTCCCCCAGCACCTCTTCGGCCCGACTGCCGACGCACAGCACCAAGCGACCTCCCATGCGGATCCAGCGCTCCAAGGCGATCACTTGCGGGCTCGACGGCGTCCAGTCGGCGAAGATTTCCGGTTGGCTCGTGGAAATGACCAACGCCTCGATGCCTTCGTAGCCGTACCACCGGTCGGGCAGTTGGCGGCCGTTTTCCAGTCGAACGGCCACCGTGCGGGCGTCTTCTTTCTCGTGCAGCCGTGCCACGGCATCTTTCAGGCCCAATGGGTCGACGCCCACGCCGAGGATGATCTTGCCCGTCGCGGCCACCGCAGGCGGGAACTCGGGGTGCTCGCCGCTGGTGAATCTCTTGCTGGCAAGTACTTGGTCATCGGAACGCAACTCGACGGCCAGTTCGCTCTGGACGCGGCCGAATCGTACGTAAAGAAGAGCGGAGTTCTCGTCGCCGGTGAACTCAGCACTCACGCGACTGGGGACTCCGTCGCCGTCGGGCACGGTCACGTGTAATGTGTCTGGCGCCCCTATAGCATCACGATCGAATCGGACCTCGACCGGCGTCCAGACACCCACTTTGTAATGTCCGGAGAATCCCACGCGCACGCCGATAATCTCGGGAAGCCCAACCGGACCGGCGCCGGCGCGCTGCGGCACGACCAGTAGAAGTATCAGCACCAGCAAGCCGACACGCCGCATCATGGTTTCCCCGCATTGGGACAAGTGCAAACCAACCGGCCGCAGCCCGGGCAGCCGGAGCCGTATTTCTTGGCCACCGCCTCGGTCAGATCGACGCCCACGATGTTGGCAATCGTGGTCAGCCAGGCCAGTACATCGGCGAATTCCTCGGCACGCTCCTCGGGCGAGCCGTCCCGCAGCGCCGTGGCCAGTTCGCCGATCTCCTCGATCAGCCACATGAACGTGCCGTCCACGCCGCGCGCGATGTCCTTTTCCGTATACATCTGTCGGATCAATTGCTGGAACTCGGCCAAGGTGATCGACGTCGGCGAGGTTTCGGGCTGGCTCATGGTCAGGAGGCTCGGGTCGGTGATGGTGATTCGCGTCTGAGAGTCATTATGCGGGAATTCGTGAAGTTTGAGAAGGGCAGGGGGGGTGTTGCGGCGTATTGCAAAGCCGCAAGCGGCCTACTGGAGCAACCAGCGGGTGACTTCCACTAGCCCTTCTTCGTCGTGGGTTGGGGCGATGCGGTCGGCGGCCGCTTTGACCGCGGGCAGGGCATTACCCATGGCCACCCCCAGCCCGGCCTCTTGGATCATGGGGATGTCGTTCACGTCGTCGCCCACCGCACAGATGGCCCGTTGGTCGATTCCCCAATCGTGCGCCAGCCGGAGGATGGCCGACCACTTGGTCACGCCGGCCGGGGCCAACTCGCACATGAACCCGACGTAACGCGAGGTGCGTAACACGTGGGTGTGGAGCTTGTCGGGTAACTGCCGCTGCAACTCCGCTTCCAAGGCGAGCATTTCCGCCTGCGTGCCCATGGTGAAAGCGTTAAACGCCTCCGGCGGGGGATCGGTAACCAATTCGGGCCAATGGCGACCGGACTGCGAGTTCAGGCTGAAGTACTCGGTCAGTTCAGGGCTCTCGACTTCCGTCGCACGGTAGTAGAAATCGAACCCGGCGGTGAACGTATCGCAGCAGAGGACCGGATCGTAGCCGCAGCGGTTCACCACAGCCAAGGCCTCGCAAAGCGTCTGTCGCGGGAAGTCGGCCCGATAGAGCGTGCGGTGGTCGATCGGATCCTTGACCAGCGCCCCGCTGGCGGTGACCAGGGGCACGTCGATCCCCAGCGGCTCGATCAGGTGCAAAGTCCGGCTGTAGCGGCGTCCAGTGGCCAGCACAACGTGAATCCCCGATTCGCCCGTACGCACCAAGGCTTGGCGGGTTGCCGGGGTCAACTCGTCGTGGCTGTTCAGCAGGGTTCCGTCGATATCAATGGCAAGAAGTTGGAAGCGGTGCACGGGCAACTTTCAGTCGTGTTGGGGGAGCCTTTTTGGGATTTCAGCCGGAACAATGGATTTTACCGCGAAATTCTCTTCGGCCCCAGCTTGACGGCGACAGATTTAAGGTTAAACTTGCACATACTGACTCGGTTCACGTCTTTGAACGTCACAGTCGTGGGGCCGGGCAGGTGTTGCCGAAAGACTCTAAGTCTTTTGGTAGCAAAAAGTTGGGGACGTAGCTCAATTGGTTAGAGTCCCGGACTGTCGATCCGGTGGTTGGGGGTTCGAGTCCCCTCGTCCTCGCTTTCGTAAACCAAGGCCCAGCAATCACTTGCGACTGCTGGGCCTTCGCTTTTTCTTGGCCGATGAGGTGTATCAGGAAAAAGGTGCCGGGCGCCTTTTTCCTCGCGGTAGATTATTTCCTGCGAGTTGCCTTATACCATTATACCGTCGAGTTCGACTCTTCAGGCCGCGGCAACCGGATGAGAAAGGCCGCCCCCTGGGGACTCTCGACCACGTCAATTGTCCCGCCATGGCGCTGGATGATCTGGCGACAGATGGTCAGCCCCAACCCGGTGCCGTTGCTGCGGCCGGTAAACAAGGGCTCGAAGACTTGGCCGCGTTGCTCGGCAGGGATTCCCGGCCCGTCGTCGCAGACCAGGATTTGGTCGTACTCGTCGGATCGTGTGGCTTCGACCGTGACCCGGCCCTTGGCGCCCATTGCCCGGATCGCGTTGGCGAAGAGATTCTTCAGGACTTGTTGCAATTGATCGGCGTCGCCGTGCACGACAAACGGATCCGGTTCGCAGGAGACGTGCCACTCGACAGACTCCCGGGCGGCGACTCGGCCACGGGCGGCCGAGATGATCGGCCCCAGCGGCACGGGCTTCTTGTCGGGTTGCTTGCCCTGGCTCATGGCCTTCAGTTCGGTGATAACCCGGTCGGCCGCGACGATCTCCCGATCGATCAGGTCCAGCTTACCGATCCATTCGGTCTTCTCCGGCGGCGCCTTCCGTTTGAGAAGGAAGAGGGCATTGCGTATCGCACCGAGCGGTCCCCGCAGTTCGTGGCCAATACTCGCCGAGACTTGCCCGATGGTAGCCAGCCGCGTCTGTCGCACTAATTGATCGCGGACCTTCTCGAGTTCCGCCTCGACGTGCTGCTTCTGCTGTTGCTCGCTTTGCAGCAACTTGGCCTGCATCTCGTGGGCTTGCTGCTCCGCTCGCTGGCGGTCGGCGACATACCCTTGGAACACTTTACCAATGAAAACGGCCAGCACTAAGGAACCGCCGATCAGAAAGACTTGCAGCCAACGGAACGTCTTTGTCTCCGTGGCGATCATCCCCAAGATACGGGTCTCCACCTCGTCGGTTAACTGGATGAGCTCCTCGAACATATCGTCGTATTGCTGATCGATCTGGCTGCCGGCGCGCCCGCTTTGACCGACATCCCAACGGCGCTGCGTCAGCTCGCGGAACTCGGCCAACTTGGTGCGGATCTGCTCCACCGATTCTCGTGATTGGGAGTCGCTTAGAGGCAGAATAGTCCTTTCCAGATTATGCCCGCCGGCGAGCATGGCCTCGGCGTACCACTTGGCCGCGTTGAAGTGTTTCCAGACGTCGTCCAGTTGTGCAATCCGGTCTCCGGTCATGATTTCTTCGAGCCAGAGGTGGGCCGTCGTCAACTCGAGCTTCAACTCCATGGCCGCATCGACCAGCGGTGCGTGTTTGTCCATCATGCGGTTGCCCGTATACAAGACCAGCAGCATGGTCACAATCATCACGAGCCAAGCGGCGACCAGCGTCCAAAACACGCGTCGGGCCAATAAATCGCGAGCCGAGCCGTTCATCGAGCAAAACCTCCCGTCACGGACCCTCTTCCGCCAACTCACGTCGCACACGCCCTAGATCGGCGTCGACCATCATCCGAATCAATTCGGCGAACGAGACTTCCGGCTCCCAGCCCAACACGTCCCGAGCCTTGGCCGCGTTGCCGCGCAGAGTGTTGACCTCGGCCGGGCGAAACAGCTTGGGGTCCGTCTCGACGTGGTCGTGCCAGTCGAGGTCCACGTGGCCGAACGCCAACTCGACCATCTCGCGAACCGAATGCTCCTCGCCCGTGGCCACCACGAAGTCGTCAGGCTTCTCCTGGTTGAGCATCAGCCACATGGCCTTGACGTAATCGCCCGCGAAACCCCAGTCCCGCTTAGCGTCGAGGTTACCCAGCTTGAGCTTCTGCTGCCGGCCCAACTTGATTCGGGCGACCGCATCGGTCACCTTCCGGCTAACGAACTCCTTACCCCTTCGCGGCGATTCGTGATTAAAGAGAATGCCCGAGCAACCGAAAATGTCGTAACTCTCCCGATAGTTGACCGTGATCCAATGCCCGTAGACCTTGGCCACGCCGTAGGGGCTTCGGGGCCAAAACGTGGTCTGCTCGTCCTGCGGCGCCTGACGGACTTTGCCGAACATCTCGCTGCTGCTGGCCTGATAGAAACGGATCGAAGGGTCGACCAGCCGGATCGCCTCCAACACCCGAGTGACCCCCAAGGCGGTAAACTCCCCGGTCAGCAACGGCTGAAGCCAACTGGTCGGCACGAAGCTCTGGGCCGCCAGATTGTAGACTTCCTGGGGACGGACCTCGTCGATCAGCCGGACGATCGACAATTGATCCAACAGATCGGCCTGATGCAGCGTGAGGGAGTCGTGCAGATGATCGATCCGCTCGAAACTCTCGGTGCTCGCCCGACGCACCATCCCATGGACCTCATAGCCCTTTTCCAGCAAAAACTCCGCCAGATAGGCCCCGTCCTGCCCGGTAATGCCAGTAATCAACGCGCGACGTTCCACATCAGATTCCTCATCCAACCCACGGTTTTCCCTTCTGCCCCATCCTATCCCGGTCGATCCTCTCGGGAAAGGAGGCGTTTGGACTCAAATAGGCATTGTAGCATGTTCAGGGCGTTGCGCGGGGGCCCTGCAAAGCCGCAAGCGGCCTGTTTTTCCGGTCTTGCCCCGATTGCCCTGTTCGCGTAGAATTCGCCCCGCTATGAATGGGTCGCGGAAGATCGTCGCCCTGGTGTTGTTGGGCCTTTTGGCCTTTGCGCTGAGGGTTTGCGTCGTCTGGGCCCTCTCGGGCGAACATGCCGGGCCGGTGGCCTATGAGCATGGTCGAATTGCCGAGAACCTGCTGGCCGGGCGGGGGTTCTCGATCGAACTGCTTGGCACGTTCGGGCCCACCTCGCAACAGGCCCCGTTCTATCCGCTGCTGCTGGCGGCATCCTACTGGTGTTTCGGCGTGGCCACGCCCGGGGCCATTTTGGCCGTACAACTTTTGCAATGTCTGGCCGGAACGGCGTTGGTGCTGTGCGTCGTGTGGCTCGGCTGGTCGCTCGTGCCGCGCCGGCCGAGCGTCGGTTGGGTGGCCGGGATGGGGGCGGCCGTTTATCCGACCCATCTCTACATGGTCACGCACTTGCAGGTCGTCCTTTGGGCCGCCTTGGTCTTGACGTTGCTGCTGGCCGTTTGCGTTTCGCCACACTGGCGGGCAAGTCGACGCGGGGCCCTGCTGGCCGGTTGCTTGGCCGGAGGGCTGTTGCTGACCGAACCGATCTTGGCCTTGGCACTGCCCGTCTGCGCGATCGTCTTTTGGACGGCCGAGGGGGATTGGAGGGATCGTTTCACGCGGCCAGCCTTGGGACGAGTGGCATTGATGGCCGCAGTCGCCGCCGTGGTGATTGCGCCGTGGATGCTGCGTAACTGCATCGTTCATCGCCAAGGGGTGTTCATCAAGTCGACCTTCGGCTACGCGCTGTGGCAAGGCAACAACCCGATCAGTTGGGGCACCGATAAGATCCCCAAGAGCTCGGCCGGCGAAATGCTGCAAGAGCACGACGGGACATGGGCCGGCATGGATCGAGCCCTCTGGGAAGCCCGACACGAAACGCTCTACATCGACGACGTGCTGCTGAAGCCGGGCGGCTATGCGGAGTTTGCCGGACTGAGCGAGCCGCAGCGCAGCGCCCTGTTGGGCGGCCGTGCGTGGCGGTTCATCAAGCAGCAGCCCGGACAGTACGGGCGATTGTGCCTGCAACGGCTCCGCTACTTCCTGCTGTTCGACGAGACGAACCCCAAGGCGGCGAATCGGATCTATCGGATGGCGACGGTCACGTGGTTGGTGTTGGCCGCGATCGGGTTGTCGATCTCGTGGGCGAGTTGGCGCAAGCTTTGGCCCACCATGGCGATCTTCGCGGTGGTGATGCTGTTTCACACTTTGGTGATCGTGTCGGTCCGATTTCGGATTCCCGTGGAGCCGATGACGTTCATCTGGGCGGCCATGGCAGTGGCCCCGCCGTTGGTCCGATTGCTGCCCGAGCGAAAGATCAAGATCCATCGCCCCGGCGGGCAGCCCTACGATCCGTTCGACGAGGAGCGTGTGCTGCAAGGCCCGCATTTCAACCGCAAGGCCCGACGCCGAGCCGGTTGATGTTGAGTCGATCGAACCAGTATGTTGCGTAAGGGCAACATCCGGCGAGGCGATCCCTCTCGATCGCTCGCTTCGCGATGCTCGCAAGACGTGTTCTCCAATAGAGTTACGACGTTCTCTCGGCCTTCTCGCCGCGTTCTGGCACCCGGTTTGCTCTGGTCTTGGGTATCGACGTCTATCGCCGTTGCCGGAAGAGCCTCCGTCCCCTCGGGCTCTTCCGGCAGCGGATGATAGGCGGTCGGTCACCTTGGCAATGGACACGGAGTCCAGGAATATAGGAATTAGGACAGGAGTCGCTAATTATGCACGCTCGCGAACTCGTTGAACTGGCAGCCATTATCTCGGCCCACGGCCCCGTGTTGGTCCGAGGGACCGAGCGCCTCTCCGCCAGTGCCCTCGAGTCGTATTGGACGACCTCGAAGTGCCGACTGGATCGCTGGGGGCAAAGCCTCAAGAGCTTCCGCAGCGAACCGGACATGGCGCAGGTCCAATGGTCGACCGCTCGCAGCGTGCTCGAAGAGATTCTCACCGGCGAAATGCTCACGCGAGTATGGTCGGCCATCCTCTGCGCTCACGATCGAGAACACGGCAACAACCACGCCGAGCCGATCGCCCGAAGCGTCTTGCTTGGCCACCTCGAAGCGCGCCATCGGGTGTTGACCCTCTTGGTTCGCGGGCCGGGCATCGACGCCGAGGCGGCCGTCAAGCTGAACCACCTCCGCCGTCGCAGCGAACGTTGGACCGATCTGTTAATCGGCTATCTTCGAGGACTGCACGATGTCGACGAGTTCGCCGTCGATCCGATCCGTGCCCGCGACTTTTCCGAAGACCTGCAATATCAAAGCAACCTCAAGGGCGGTCGTCACGCCTGGCCTTTGGTGCTCGCCTCGTTGCGGACGGCCTTTCAGCGCGGACTCTCCCCGGACGCACCCAACGCCGATCTGAACGGGCAAATCGCGGCCTCGATCCTCGCCTGTTTCCCGGGCGAACTGTTCGATTCGACGGGCCTGTTCCGTTCCCTGTGGATGGGGCGGCTGACGAACACGGCCGACGACGCGCAAGGCATGCTCGACGAGCTCTTGGCCATCGATACCACGGCCCCCCAGCGCAGCAATCCCGCCGTACTGAACCGCTCCCGCCGCTTCGGCCGCTAAGGGCTCGTAGAAGAACAACTTGTCCCGTTCGGCAGCCGCCGGCACAGCGGTTTGACGCGGAGATAAATCCTGGCCGCAAAGCCGCCGTACCGGCGGATGCTAAACGGCCTGACGGCTAACAAGCGGGCAACTTCTTATGCCTGGGCCTTGGCCACGAGTTGCTCGAAGATCTCTCGCTGTCGGATCAGGGCTTGGACGCGGTCCGCTTGCGTGGGGCGGCATTCTAACAGGATCCAGCCGGCGTAGTCGATTTCGACGAAAAGGTCCATCAACTCCTGGTAGGGATACTTGCCCGTGTGCAGGTCCCAGACGTGGGCCGTGGCGCCGAAACGGTCTTTAACCAGATTGAAATTGTGGCGCAGCCCCTCGCGCTGGAGGTCCTGGGAATTGCTGTTCCAGCAGACGGCCACATGGGGGTTGTCGGCGATGTCCATGATCTGCCGGATGATCGGCAACCGGCAACATTGGCCGTGAACTTCGAGGCGGATCTGCTGGCCCAACTCGCCGGCGAACTTTCCTACCTCGTTCAACGAAAGGCCGATCTGCTCGATCGTTTTCTGCCGGTCGACGCCCTTGTGGAAACTGTCGGGTTTGACCTTCACGCCGCTGGCGCCGATGTCGTGGCTGAGTTGGACGAAAGCCTTGGCGGCTTCGATGGCTTGCTTCAGTCTGGCCGGATCGGGATGGTCGAAGTTTTCGTTGCTGCCCGGCCCGACGCAGGTAACCGGGCTGTCGTCGAAACGTTGTTTTACTTCCTTGCGCTGGGCCAGCCCCAGGCTCGTCTCGACGCCGTGCTTGTGCGTGGTCCTCAGTTCGACGCCCAACACGTGCGATTTCTCGCAATTGGCAATCAGCGTGGGCAGATCCCAGTCGGCGCCCCAGAGATAAGTCACCATACCCAGTCGCATCTTCGAGCCCGGCTTCTCGGCGGCCGAGGCCAAGCCGTGCATCGACCCGGCGGCCAAGGCGGTCGCTGACCAGGCCATCGAACGGGTAAGAAACTCGCGGCGGGAAAGGTCGGTCATGGGCTGGTCCTCGATTTGGCGGATGGTTTGATAGCGGCTCGTTGACTCGGCCCTATTATCGAAGATGGCGCTCGAAAGTGCAATAAGGACGGAACATTGACATGGAGATCCAACAACAAGAGAATACGTGTGAAATCCCCGTAGGTCAGGGCTTGCCCTGACGGAACCTCCGGTCAATGTCGCAAGTAGCAATTGTCAGGGCAAGCCCTGACCTACTATACTGATGCCAAGCACATGCCGCCAACCGCCGAGCCTTCACAACCGCCGATCAGCCGGTCGGGTGCGCGTGCTGCTGGGTGCGATCGGTTGGCCTAGCGGGATTCTTGACGTGGCCTCGTGGATCAAGCACTGCGGACTGGCCGAGCCGATTGTCGTCTCGCTGCCGCGTGAAGACGACTCCGACGCGCTGCTAGTGAGCAAGTTGCGCGAGTTTCGGCCGCACGTGGTCGGATTTCGGCTCGAAGGGGGACAGTTGGAGCAAATCAAGCAACTGGTCAGTACGGTTCGACGCCACTGCCATGCCGAGATTGTCATCGGCGGCCCGACGGCCACCAGCCATCCGGGCGAAGTCCTGGAAGACACCGGGGCCGACTATGTGTTTGCCGGCGAGGCCGAGGAACCGTTTACCCAGTTTCTTTCTCTGGCATGGCAATACAACTCGAAGGATCTCCAGTCGACGATTCCCGGGCTCGCCTATCGCCATGGCGGGCGGATGTACCATAATAGCCTGCCGCGCGACGGATACGGTCGCACGCCATGCGGTCAGGTTCGGCCTGTCGCACCGACCGAATTGCTGGCGGCCAACCGGCTCGATTGGTCGCTGTTGGACCGGATGCCGGAGCCGTTCGACGCGCTCTACTTCACCGCCGGCCGAGGATGCCCGGGCCAGTGCGCCTTTTGTGCCGGGCTGCATGGCGATCAGGTTCGCGTCAAGAGTGCCCGGCAATTGCTCGAAGAGATCGAATCGGCCGACGCCCGGGTAACCGACGGAATCATCCAAGTAGGGCGATGGAACCTGTTCGAGCATGTCGCCGAGCCGACGCTTCAAGCGCGCGAGGTGTCGTGGGCGGCAATCTACGACGAAGACTTCTTCCTGGACCGCCGCCGGGCCGTCGAGTTCTTTCGACTTTGGGACACCAGTCCCTTGAACGAGCGATACCGGATCAGCCTGCAAACGAATCCCCGTTCGCTACTGACGGCCGCCGGTCGGGTGCATGACGAGTTGCTGCGATGGATCGACCGGCTCAAGCCGATGGTCCAGTTGGGGGCCGAATCGTTCAACCCGGAACTACTGACTCGCTGGCACAAGCGTCACAACGTTGGGCAACTCGGTGTCGTATTGAACGCTTTGGACGGTACGAACCAGGATTACACGGTGTTTCAATTGCTGACCGACTACGACAGCAGGCCCGAGGAACTGATCGAGACGTTGCGACTGCTGGTTGTCGGCGCCTATCGCCATCGGCGAATGCGGATCGCCAGCAGCCCGTTCACGATTCCGCTATACGACTCGGATACGCGGCGGCTGTTGGAGTTTGGGCGTCGGTTGCCGTCGGTCGACCATTTCACGGATTACGAGCGTCCGCATCCCGAGTGGATGGACCCGTTGGCGGCGGAGTTGGCAGACTTGGCCGATGCGGAGCTTCAGCATGCCCTGCATCTGGCCCATCGCGACGGCGCCCTGCGTGCGGCCATGGACGCGGTGGCCAAGCGGATCGGCCGGCTCCCCAGCCTGGGGCGTGCCGCGGCTTGGCAACGGCAGATTCAGTATGCCATGGATCAGATCAGCGAGTTGCGGTTTCAGGGAACTTAGGCTGGGGAACCTAAGCCGAACGGCGGTTGCTGCCAAAGCTAGCAGGGGGCGACATAGACGCAGCGGTAGAGAATCGCTGCGGCGATTCGTTCAGGAGACTTCAATCGAATTGGTCAGCCGGTCCCCGCCGGGAACGCCCATGGCGGCATGTTGGGCGAGTTGCTTGCAGTAGAAGGTCTCGCAATGCCCTCGCAGCAACACGCCGTCTTCGTCGACCTCGACGGCAAGGTCGCGAACGCCATGGCCGGTCTCTTCGTGAACGGCCCTTTCGATCGAGGCGGCCAATTCCTCGGCCTCTTGGAGAGTTTCCGGCAGCCCTGCGGCGCCGATGGCTCGCGAGGCACTCCAAGCCCCTTCCGACAGATCATCCATGGGTTTCTCCTCAATTGTCGCTGGGTGATTGTCTCCCTACATCGACAACAGCGAAAAACGCCTAAGGAACATCCGTGTTCCCGTCCTCCTCAGTGATTGACGGGCTCGGTCCTTTTGGTGTGGGCCTCAGTGGTGTCGGGCTCAGTGCTTAGACCGTTTCCCGTACACGTCTATTTATGACCCTACGGCAACGCCTTCTGCACGCTGATCGAGTTGCGAACCTCAACCCCCCCGCAGACGGAGCGGACCACTTCCTGGGCCAATTGTTTATGGTAATAGCTGGAAACAGCGCCGGAAATCAACAACCGGCCGTTGCGATTTCCTACCTGTAAATCGCGCAATTCATAGATGGGGCTGCTGGCCAAGGCCGTTTGCGCCCGAGGCTGAACGTCGTGGATCGTTGCGGTCGTCATCAGTGACTAGATACCTTCCCTGAGAGTTGAGTCCCTCCGGACAGAGGGACGGGATTCTCCGCGATGTTTTCCTTGCCGCCGCCCGGCGAGAGGTGCAAGAC
>CAYYOX010000123.1:0-13341 GCA_964473065.1 uncultured Planctomycetaceae bacterium
TCATCGCCGTGCCGGCGACGGCTAAACGTCTCATCGCCGTGCCGGCGGCTAAATGACGGAACTCCGGAATCGGGAAGTAATTTCTTTACGAGTCCCCAAGGTATCGATCTGAAGGCGAGCCCAACTCCGACCGCACCTTGGCCTGCGTGCTGATGTCACTCCGAGACATCACACTTAAACAGGACGGGCTAGGGATATTACCTAAGCATCACTCCTAGTCGCAACTTCAGGCCACGCTCTTAACGGGAGACCGTAAATCAGTCGGGCTGCAGTAACGTACATTGGAGTGTCGGGGCCGCCCATAGGGCACACAAGTGTTCAAGGATCTTCCGGATGAATGAGAAGACAAGGATCCTCCGACTAGTCAACTCCATCGAGTCGACGAGTAATCCCTACAACGAATTGACGCTGCCGATGCTGGATACACATGACGTGACTATTTGCGCGTTCTTCCAGTCGGATCTCGTGGCGGACAAGCGGATCAAGTATTATGCCGGTGACGGTCGGGTTGTGGGATTCGTCAGGCTCTTGAAGGACATCCTCCGGAGCGAGACCTTCGACGTGATCGACGCCCATTCGCCTCACGTCGGCGTGATGTTCCTTCTTGCCGTAATGTTTGGCCGACCCCGAGCAATCAAACAAAGCGTGATGCGAGTTCACAACTGCTTCGAATGCTTCAAGTTGCGGAACAAGCTACTATTCCTTCCGTGCTTCGCATTCTTCTCGCGATTGTCGTGCTGCAGCCATGCGAGTCTATCTAGTTGGCCCTGGATTTACCGGCGTTTGGCTGGCCGTAGGTTGGGGGCCATTCCGAACGGCGTCGACATCCGTCGCATTGGTCGGGTGCGTGAGCAACGTCCGCCTGCCGAAGACCGCAGAAGTGAATTCAGAATCCTCTCGGTTGCCGCGGCAATACGAATCAAGAACCACTCCACGACCTTACAAGCGTTTGCTCGCTGCAAGTCCTCCAATGCCTTGCTAACGATTGTCGGCCGCGGAGAACTCGAAGAGCAACTGAAGCACGAGGCGCAGGATCTCGGAATTGGCGATCGGGTTCGATTCACCGGAAGAATATCGAGGGAAGAAACGCTCGCATACATGTTGTCCTCTGACCTCTATATTTCCGTTTCGCATGGAGAAGGTTTGCCTCTGAGCGTTCTCGAGGCGATGGCCTGCAACTGTCCGGTGGTTGCCTCTGACATCGGCCCTCATCGAGAAGTCGATGATCGGTCCGGTTGCGTTCGCTTTGTCGGCTGCGATGACGTCGATGCGTTGGCCGGTGAAATCGATCGTGTCGTCGAGATGCAGCTCGCCGATCGTACGGCTTGGGGCGCCAAATGCCGACGGCACGTAGAACACAACTTTTCGCTAGAGCAACAACTGCTATCATACGCTCGACTGTTTGACGAAATCGTCACTGCCACCGGATAATGGGCCACCGGATAATGGGAATCTTATGCTGATCGAGTTCGCAGGTTGTTCCGGATCAGGGAAAACGACCCTTTCACGAGAAGTCTTGGGGCTCCTGCGTGGGCAAAACGGTCGTGTACATCTAGCTTCTAATGTTGTCGCGAAAAAGGGATGGGTTTCGTGGTGCCCGAACGAACGGATTCGAAACCTGTTGCTCAACGCGACGCTTCTCCCCAAGTTCATTCACACAGGTCTTCGTCAGAGTGATTGCTTTCGATTATCTAGTGAAATCATTAGGCGTGAGTCTCACGATTGTGCTGAATGGGTCAGTTGCTACCGTAGCACCATGCGATTGTTGACCACTGATCTCGTTTTGCGAAAGCACGCGCAACCGAGCAGTTGGGTTTTGGTCGATGAAGGCATACTTGGGTGTATCCACAATCTTTTTGCATTTCCAAATCGCACGGAAATGCCGGACCCATCCGAGATCGACCGATTTCTGGAAACGGCTCCCTTACCCGATCTTGTCGTTCACGTCACCGCACCCCTGGAGGTTGTTCTGGAGCGCACGTTGAGACGACGAGACCGACCGTTTCGTTGCGATGCGTCCAGAGAACGATGCGCCGCTTTCTTGCGGCAAGCACTCTTCGCTTTTGACCACGTGGTGCAGCACCCGCGGATCCGCGACAAGGTGTTGATGATCGAGAACGCCCAACACAACGGGTCCCTGGACAGACACGCTGCACACGCAATTGAGTTCCTTCGAGCCCGCGCCGGCATGGAGTGTGTCTCTGAGTTTCAAGACCAGTGAGGCAACTGAATCCGTGGTTACTCAGCCCCTAACGAATATGAACTCAATCGGTGGGAGTATGCGATGACACTTGAGCATGCGGCAAGATCTGCTTACCACGGTTCTTTCAGAATTCTGAAGAACGGCCATTTTCCAGCAGTTGTGATGAAACTGTTTGACAGACTACGTCACAAAGAGATCCCCTATTGTCATTGGAAAAGCAACAAGGCGCTGGAAGAGGCACTCCAAGGCAGTGGGGACCTAGACCTTCTCGTTCATCATCGGGCCGAAAGCGCATTTTCGGAAGTGATGGGCAGCCTAGGGTTTCGGCATTTTGCAGGATCGGGTTCAGATGAGCAACCGGCTGTGCGGCACTATTTTGCTTATGACGAACAGGCCGATCTCTTGATCCACATTCACGTCTACTTCCGCACCAATTCGGGTGGCGCCCTGACGAAGAGTTGTGGGCTTCCGTTCGAGCAGATGCTGTTGGAGAGGACCGAGTACATGCACAACGTCCGTGTTCCCATCAAGGCCGTCGAAATGGTTGTTCTCGTGGTTCGCAAGATCCTTGAATTCGGAACCCTCAGTGAGCTTCCATTCATGCTGCGCGAGTATTCTCACGTACTCAGCGAATTCAGTTGGTGTGATGAACCGGGCGTGGAAGACGAGGCAGAACGTTTATGGAGCCAGTATCTCCCGTTTGCAGATATCTCGCTCTTCCGCGATGCCGTCGCGGAATTGCGAGGGCGCGCGAGCTACGTGCGCCTATTCCTCTTGGGACGACGGTTCCATCGTGCGTTTAAGACCTATCACATCTACAACCCGCTTCACCGTTTTCTCAAAGGGAGTTGGCGTTTTTCCCGGCACCTCGCCAGGAAACTCTTTCGAGCAGGTTCTCCATTGGGGCCATCGACCGGCGGAAGTCTGATCGCCGTGGTCGGAGCCGACGGTTCGGGCAAGTCGACGATCGTATCGGAACTGACCGGATGGTTCGAAGAACATTTTGCGGTGGAAGCGGTACACGTAGGCAAGCCACCGGCAACGTGTTTGACTTGGATACCCAACCGATTGCTGCCGTTGTTCCGCGCGTTGTTCCCACGGTCCCGGCCCAACACGGTGGAATTCGACCTCCTTGCGAAGAAAGACCCACAAGCCGCTCGGCGTCGATTCTCTCTGATGTACGTAGCCCGCTGTCTCTTCGTATCGCACGACCAATGGGTCCTGCTCAGAAAATGCTATCGAAAGTCACGGCGAGGAAAGATAGTCATTCTAGACCGTTTTCCGGCCTCAAACCTTGGCGGCATGGACGGACCGCGGATCAGTCCCGAGTGGTTCGAGGGCAAAGGAAGACTGAAGCGACTGCTTGCCCGGTGCGACGCTCACTACCAACGATCCATACCGGCGCCGGACGTCGTTCTGTTCACGTCCCTTCCCGTCGAGGAAGCAGTCCGCCGAAATGAAGAACGCAACAAACCCGGCGACAACGATACGGCTGAGACAATCCGATTTAGGCACCGCATCGTGAACAACTGGGATCGATCCGACACGGTCGTTGTTCAAATTGACACGAACCAGGAACTAGAAGCAACGCTTCGGGACGCAAAGGCAGCCGCATGGAGCGCCCTTTAGAATTTGCAAAGGAATTACTTCCCGATTTTGTAGTTCAGTCGTTTAGCCGTCGCCGGCACGGCGATGAGATTGGAAGTCTAGCCCTCACCGCCGTGCCGGCGGCGGCTAAACAAATTCCGGAAGTAATTCCTTTAGAAGTTCTTAGCAAGCTATTAGCAAAAGGGGTGGCAATAGACCGGCGGGCAGATATCCTATCCGGAGAAAATGACATGCGACAGTTACAGATTGTGGGTGACTCCAAGTACGGCGGGGATTCCTTCCTTGCCGTCCGGTTCGCCTTGGCCGCTAAGCAACGTGGTTGGGAAGTAGAAGTCCGGGCAACAGATCCGCCGTTTGCGGGATCTGGGTTTGTAGGATCTGGGTTTGTGGGATCTGGGTTTGTGGGATCTGGGTTTGTGGGATCTGGGTCGATCAGTGTGAGCTGATCGGTTCTTTGTACTCGATGCGATACACCGCCAATACTTGTGGAGAATTTGACGATGAAAGTAGCAATTGTAATCAACGACACGTTTGATGCCTGGAATTTCCGAAAGAATCTCATTGAGGTTCTGATTGACCGAGGAATCGAAGTAACGGTTGTTTCACCCGGTGGGCCGTTCGTTTCCAAACTCATTGCCCTAGGCGCAACACATTATGCAATCCCAATGCATCGTTTTGTCAACCCGCTACGTGACATAAGGCTCTTTGTCGATCTCTACCGCGCATTTCGGTTTCTAAAACCTGATATCGTGCATACGATGACGATTAAGCCGAATACTTACGGTGCTATAGCAGCATGGCTTGCCGGGGTACCGAAGACCCTTGCCCTTGTCTGTGGGGCGGGTAACGCTTTTTCTAAGAGTCCGGGATGGAGGCAAGCGATTCTTCGGTCGATTGCATCATGGCTGTACTGGGTGGCGGGAAAAACTACAGAGCGTGTTTGGTTCCTGAACCCCGACGATCGTTCTCTTTTCGTCGAACGCCGGCTTATCCGACCACATCAAGCTGTGCTCACCCGGGGCTGTGGCATCAACATCGATCACTATTCTCCGCAGGTTCCCGACGCAGAAACGCTCATAGCGTGCCGAAACGAGCTGAAACTCCTCCCATCAACAACAGTTGTACTCTTGGTGATGCTTCGCATCATTTGGAGCAAGGGGGTCAAGGAGTTCGTGGAGGCCAGCGAAATCGTCCGACGGCGCGGTCTGCAAGTGAAGTTCATCCTTGTCGGACGACTTGACCCAGGTACCACAGATGCCGTTCCGGAAGAATACATACGCTCGAATGCATCATCACACTTCATGCACGTCGATTTCAGACCCGACATAAAACCTATTACGGCTATAGCGGACGTGGTTACTCTGCCGTCCTATTATCCTGAAGGGGTACCGCGAGTGCTTCTGGAAGCACTCGCTATGGGTAAGCCAATCGTAACGACGGATAGCGTCGGTTGCCGAGAAGTAGTGGACGAGGGCAAGAACGGATTTCTGTTGCCGATACGAGATTCAGCGGCCTTGGCATCTGCTGTGGAGAAGTTGTGTCGGGATAGTTCGCTTCGGTCTTCATTCGGTCGACATTCTCGTGCTAAAGCTGAGGCGGAATTTGAAGACTCGATTGTAATGAACCAAGTCATGAAGAACCTTTACGGCTTCGATAACTGATTCGTATGCTAATCAGCGCTGAGTACTAAGGGAGCGATGATGAGTCGCGAACGAACACAGACGTTTTGCCAACTGATCGAGGCCTCCTTCGGTAACGGCCGTTGCTTTCTCTTGTCCAAGGGACGCACGGCCCTTTATGCAGGTCTCAGGGCGATGGACTTGCCGCCGGGGTCCAAGGTCATCGTGCCCGGTTACACCTGCATGGTAGTGCCTGCCGCCGTGCAGTACGCAGGGCTCGAGCCCGTCTATGTCGATATTGATCCGAGAACGTACAACTTGAATCCAGATCTGCTGGCCCAGGCCTACTCAAGCGACGTTTCCGCCGTGATTGTGCAGCACACCTACGGCATTCCTTGCGAGATGGGCACGTTCAAGGCTTGGGCCGACTCGAAAGGGATGCCAGTCATCGAGGATTGTTGCCATACCTTTGGCGCCCGTTGTGGCGACCAACTCTGCGGGACCTTCGGCAGGTTTGCATTTATGTCCGGGCAATGGAATAAACCGTTCTCCACAGGGCTCGGCGGCATGCTGTTGGTCAACGACACAGGCCTGGCCGACCGGGTAGCCGACATCATCCGGGACGAAGCGACGGCGCCCGGGCGTCTGCGCAACCTCTTGCTCTTGGCGCAGATCCTCGCCTTCGAACGATTGGTAACACCTCGCACAGTTGGCTGGGTGACCGACTTCTACAGGGCTCTGACTAAGTATGGACTAGCCATCGGTAGTTCGAGCCAAGAGGAACTTGACGGCACGATTCCCGAGGGATATTTTGCGAAGATGGCGTCGTGCCAAGTCAAGAAGGGCCTGCGTGAAATGGCCCGCATTGATCAGAACATCGAGCACCGCAAACGGCTCACGGCACGATATAGTAAGACTTTACCCAGGCTGGGTTTCGCCGCACTTCCAACCGCGATGGCAGACGATCGGCCACTTTTACGGTATCCTGTGCGCGTGGCCAATAAGGCTGAAGTTCTACGAGAGGCGAAGAAAGCAAGGGTGGAAATCGGCTCATGGTTCGAGGTGCCGCTGCATCCCGAGGGAACCCGAATGGAAGATCTTGGATATCTGCCCGGAATGTGCCCCGAAGGGGAATTGGCGAGCAAGCAAGTTGTCAATCTTCCCACCCACATGAAAGTCAGCGAATCGACAGCGGATACAACGTTGGAATTCCTCCGCAAGGTCGCCGAACCCGTCTCATGAAGCGAATCCTTGACACGAGTGCCGTCGCTCTCGGACTCCTGCTGCCAGCTCCGCTGTTGGCAGGGGTCGCCCTGCTAATCAAGCTCACCTCGCCGGGACCGTCCCTCTTCGAACAAGACGCATCGGTCGCGGGTTTCGGCCGTTTCGAATACTCGAGTTCCGCACGATGGTACAAAACGCTCCGAAGCTGAATTCAACCTCCCCTCTCCCTTTGGGAGAGGAGACCAATTCGAAAAAGTCCAGTCCTAAGAGAACCGAAATGCAAGACTTACATATCATTTGGATCGGATTTCACATGGAGGGGCAAGCGGCATTGGAGACCCTGTTGCAGGAAGGCATTCAGGTTGGTGCGGTCGTTACGCTCGCGGAGGCGCAATTGGCCAAGCGGAGTGGCGCCAGTCGCTATGAGAGTATCTGCAATCGATACGGCTTGCCGCTGCACAAGATTCGCCACATCGACGACCCCGATTCGATTGAACTGCTTCGGAAGCTAGCGCCGGACGTGGTATTCGTCATCGGTTGGAGCCAGATTGTCGGTCGCGAGGCATTGCGAATACCACGGCTGGGGACGATCGGCTCGCATGCCGCCGTACTGCCGCATAACCGTGGCAGCGCCCCGGTAAACTGGGCCATTATTCGAGGTGAGACCGAGGCCGGCAACACGTTGATGTGGCTTGCTGAAGGAGTCGATGAAGGCGAAATCATCGACCAAGTATCTTTTCCGATCACGCCTTACGACACGTGTGCCACGATATACGATAAGGTCGCCCTGTCCGGTAGTGACATGATTCTTCGACTGATCCCCAAGCTGATCGCCGGCGAAAGACCGGGCCGGCAGCAACTGCGTACCGACGAGGCAGTCTTGCCGCGTCGCCGGCCTAAAGACGGTTTGGTTGATTGGAACAGGAGCAGTCTCGATGTGTATAACTTCATCCGCGCCTTGACGCACCCGTATCCCGGGGCCTTCAGTTTCCTGGACGGCGCCCAACATCTGATCTGGGACGCCGTGTTTCTTCCTGGTGACCCATACCGCCATGCCAAGCCCGGTGAAGTCGTCGGAGCAGCATACCACCCGCATCCTTCCCATTCGTGCGGCCAGGTCGTCGCGTGTGGAGAAGGCGCAGTGCTGTTGATGGAATTGGAATCGATAGATGGTACGATACTCAAGGGGCAGGAACTGGCCGAACAAACCCTGAAAGGAAAAATCTGGTCCAATGGATGAGGATGATCGTGAAGATCGTAGGGTTCTGGTAATTGCCGCCCATCCCGACGATGAGTTGCTTGGATGCGGAGGAACCGCGGCCTTGCACGTCGACGCTGGAGATGCGGTAACCGTGGTCATCGCTTGCGAAGGAGAATCCTTGCGCTACGGTGTCGGCAACGTCAATCAGGAGCAGGATATTCGAGAGGCGGCAAGAGTTCTCGGCGTTGGGGACGTGCGACTACTGGGACTCCCCGATCAGAAACTAGATACGTTGAATCTTGTCGAAATCATCACTCCGCTCGAAAAAGTGGTCGGCCAGGCACGGCCTCAGGTCGTGTATTGCCAATACGGCGGGGACATTAACCGGGATCATCACCTGCTGTTCGAAGCGATACTTGTCGCCACGCGGCCTCTTGAGGAGTTCATCGAAGCTATCTACGCGTTTGACACCGCCAGCAGCACCGAATGGGCCTATCCGCGAACCTTTATTCCGGACACCTGGGTTGACATCTCAACCACGTTGGAGCGGAAGCTGGCGGCCATGGCGTGCTATAAGAGTGAGGTGCGCGACTATCCACATCCACGGTCCCTGGAAGCACTCCGTAACCGGGCCGCCTACTGGGGAAACCAGGTGGCTTCGCCGGCTTCCGAGGTCTTCATGACAGTTCGAAGGATCCTACGAAGTGGCAAAACGCCTGTTTGACATCATCGCGTCACTTACCGCGATGGTTCTGCTCTCTCCCGTATTCCTGTTTGCGGCGATCGGGGTCCGCTTGTTCAGCCGTGGGCCCATTCTGTATCGTGCTGAGCGAGCAGGGCTCAACGGCGCCGCGTTCATTATGCACAAGTTCCGGACAATGTGCGTTGTCCAGGGCTCTGAGGCTAGTCGAATAACGTCGTCTGCGGATAGCCGTGTCTTCTGGTTCGGAGCCCTCTTGCGCCGTCTTAAGATTGACGAACTCCCGCAACTCTACGATGTGCTGCGAGGCGCTATGTCCGTGGTCGGCCCACGGCCGGAGGACGCAACGGTGGTCCGTGACCATTATTCTCCGGAACAAATGGAAACGCTATCGGTCCGCCCCGGCTTAGCCAGCCCGGGAAGCATCTACAACTATACCCATGGCGAGAAGTTGATCGGTAAAGAGCACCCCGAGCAGGATTACTGCGAGAAACTCCTCCCTGTGAAGTTGGCCGTCGACTTGATCTACGTACGCGGGGCCACCTTCCTCTACGACGTTTCGATAATCTTCCGTACGCTGTGGGTGATTCTACTAATCGGATTGGGTAAGCAGCAGTTCCCCGATCCGTCGGAAATGGGTAGAGCCAAGCACCTTTTGGATACTTGAGGCGGATTGTGCGAAAAACGGAGATCGACAAACTGCCGAAATGGATCAACTTACTCAGGGGTCCGCACTTTCTGAGAAAAACGGATAGGTTACCCGAAAGATGTTTTACTCTCGACCATTCCCAATAACCCCGGGTTATACACATCGTGGCTAAACGTCTGGGGGGCTTACGCCGAATTTACCCGCTCGGCAGGGGTAAGGCGTGATTTCCTCAGGCAACACGATGTTGCCCTTTTGCCACATGCCAGCGACGACCATCGGAAACCGGTCGGTGCGGGTTTGGCCTTCTAAGTCGTTGCTTGAGGACGATTTGCGCTGCCCGCTTCAGGGGATTTCTCGTGCCCGGGCCGTTTGGGTACGGCACGTGCTTCACAGAGAGCAAAGACCGCGGGGTTGGCCCTCAGTCGGAGTTCGAACAGAACGCGACATGGTCTTTTCGTACAGTTTGTTTTTCCGTTTCCGTTCCTAGTTCTTTTTAGGAGAGTTTGTGATGAAGAAGTTGGTCAAGTTCTTTCGTGAAGAAGAGGCCGCCACAATGGTCGAGTATGGTCTGATGCTGGCGTTGATCGCCATCGTGTGCATCGCCGCCGTCACCTTGGTCGGCTCCGCCGCCAATGATATCTTCAATGCCTGTGCCGCCGGCCTTGTCATTCCTGGCGCCTAGTGTCGGTTCGCACACGGTCGCCAATCGCGGTCATGTTGGAAAACAAGGAGCCCGCAACAACGAGGCTCCCGCGGCACCGGATGGATGGTCCAAAGCAACCGCGAGACATCCATCCGGTGCTCCCTTTTCGCAATCATTCGACATTCATATCCTGATCTTCCTTCGATGCGATCGTACTGCTCCTGTTTGTTTCAAGCGGGAGATCTCATAGCTTTTTTGGCGACACACTTACCTCATAGATTGGGAGACCTATCGTGAAGATTCGAGCCATTCTCGTGATGTTGTTGGCGGCCATTTGTGGAATTTCGGCTGCCGTGGGCATGAATCACCTTCGCCGACCCGGGCGAGTCAGCAAAGTGGCAACCACGCCGGTCGTAGTGGCGGCGGTCGACATCGTTCGCGGCCGAATGGTCACCAGCGACGACGTCAAGATTACCCAGTGGCCCAAGGGCATGCTTCCCGAAGGCGCGTTGGTCACTTTGGAAGACGTTGTGGATCGGGTAGCCATCTTGCCGGCAGTGGTCGGCGAACCGTTGCTGGAAGGCAAACTGGCCAACAAGAACGCCGGACGCGGTCTGGCCGCCTTGATTCCCAAGGGCATGAGGGCCTATTCGATTCGTTGTTCCCGGGTGGCCGCCAATGTGGCCGGATTCGTCTTGCCGGGCAATCGGGTCGACGTGCTGATGACGCTCAAGGGCCGCGGAAACGACGGCACGGGCGGCGGTAGCACGACCACGCTCTTGCAGGCCGTCGAGATTCTGGCCGTCGATCAGAGGCTCGACGCTCCGGCCGACAACAAGGTCGATCCCAGCGAATTGCGTTCGGTCACCTTGCTGGTAACCGCCGATCAGGCGGCCCTGCTCGATCTGGGCCAGAACATGGGCCTGTTGACCCTCTCGCTTCGCAATCCGGAAGACCTCGAAGAGGCCAGAACCCAACCGGCCACGCTGGCCGGCATCCGCTACCATCAAGAGAAACCGGTCGAATCCACGGGCATCGAGAAGCTCGCCGAGGCGCTTTCGCTGAAGAGTAAGGCCCCGAAGACCTCGGGCATCCTGACGCTTCGCGGCAGCCGACGCGGGCAGGTGCTGATCGGCTCGCAACGATAGAGTTGTCTGGCGATGTTACGTGACACTTTCCTGGGGTAGATGGAAAGTTCCCAGCGGAAACAAGGGAGGCAACAGAGAAGCCATGCGAGTTTTAATAGCCAGTGACAACGTAGCCGCCGCCAGTCGAATCCAAGAGGTGCTCTCGAAAAACTCCTTGGAGTGTCCGACCGGCTACAGCGTGTCTCTCGAGTTGGCCGCCGATCGTGCCAGCCGGCTGGTTCCCGACCTGTCCGTGCTGGTCCTGCCGTCGGACGGCAACGGCGGACTCGAGGCCTTGCGGGAGATCCGCAACACGGTTCACCAGGGCGAAGTTCTGGCCATCGGTCCGGCCACCGATCCTAAGGTGATCCTGAAAACATTACACGAAGGCGCCGACGAGTTTCTCGACGAGGCCTTCTTGGAAACGGAACTCGGCGCCGCCTTGGCTCGCTTCAGAGCGAAGCAAGTGTCGGTTCCCGGTATCCAGCGAGCGGGTCGCGTGATTTCGGTGCTTTCCCCCAGCGGCGGGAGCGGCTCGAGCATGTTGGCGAGCAACCTCAGTGCCGTATTGGCCAGCCGTTATGAGACGTGCGGGCTGATCGACCTGAAACTCTCCGCCGGCGATCTGCCGAGCATGTTGGATCTGCAACCGGCCCATACGATGGTCGACCTTTGCGATCGGATTTCACGGGTGGATCAGAGCATGTTCGAGCAGTTCTTCGAGCAGCATCCCAAGGGGATCCACCTCTTGGCCGCGCCGCGCGAGTATGCCCAGGTCGCGAAGATTTCCGATAAAGTGGTTCGCCGCATCCTGGCCATGGCCCGGGTCCGGTTCCCTTATGTCTTGATCGATCTGAACAACGCGTTTGACGCCGAGCAGATCGAAGCCTTGTGGCAATCGGACGTGATCGTAATGGTGCTTCGACTCGATTACACGTCGATTCGCAACGCGCGCCGGGCGCTGGATCACCTCGAAGAGCAAGGTATCGGCTTGGATCGAGTGCAACTGGTGGCAAATCGGTGCGGGCAAGCCCGCCAGTTGCGACCCAGCCAGGCCGAGAAGGCCTTGGACCGGAAGATTCAACACTACATTCCCAACGATCCGGCACGCGTCAACGGAGCGATCAACAAGGGAGTTCCCGTCGTCCTGCAGCGACCTTCGGCCAAGGTCTCCCGTTGTATCAAAGACTTGGCCACCAGCGTAAACGGACGCCATCAATAGTCATACGCCTAATGAAACACGTTCGCCACCGGCTCGTGCCGGGTTTGTTCTAGACAGTATGTCGTGATTCGGAGAATACTTTCGTAGGGTGGGTCGAGGAACGAAGACCCACGCGTCAAGAAACAACACCGCCTCTACGACTTAATTCAATTTACAACCGCTTGTCACTTTCCACTATGAGGAAGAACCATGGCTTGGATTCGAAAAGGCCAAGAAGATCTCGTACAAGCAGCCAACAATTCACCCAACGGTAACGGCAACGGCCGGCCAGACGAGAGTATTCCGGACGTCTTGCCCGCAGAGGCTCCCGCCGAGACGGCTAAGTCGAACGGGACCGCCACCGCGGTCGCCGAACCGGCGCCCGAAGAGGTCGCCGAAAAGTCCGGCGATGACGACTGGTTTCTGGCGCTGAAACGCGACCTGCATCAACAGGTCATCTCGGCGATCAACCTGGGGGCCGTGGGAAACATGCGCGAAGAAGAGTTGCGCTTGGAAGTCCGGCGGCAGGCCGAAACCCTCTGCCAACGCCGGGCCGATCTGTTGAGTCTCGCCGAACGGGAACAGTTGGTCAACGAAGTGCTGGACGAGACGTTCGGCCTCGGACCGCTGGAACCGCTAATGCGGGATCCGGAAATCAGCGACATTCTGATCAACGGCCCGAAAACGGTCTATATCGAGAAAAAAGGCCGACTGGAAAAGTCATCGGTCGCCTTCCACGACGAGCAGCACGTGCTGCAAGTGGTACAGCGGATCGTGGCCCAAATGGGACGCCGCGTGGACGAGACCTGCCCGATGGTCGACGCTCGGTTGCCCGACGGCAGCCGGCTGAACGCGATCATCAAGCCCTTGGCCTTGGACGGACCGCTGGTTTCGATCCGGCGTTTCGGCGCCCGGCCGCTTCAGATCGACGACCTGATCGAAAACCACTCGATCACCAAAGAAATGCTCCAATTCCTTTCGGCTTGCGTCGAGGGTCGGACCAACGTATTGATTTCCGGCGGCACGGGCAGCGGCAAAACGACGCTGCTGAACGCCATGTCGAGCTACATCCCGCCCGAAGAGCGTGTGGCCACGATCGAAGACACTGCGGAGTTGCAATTGCAGCAACCGCACGTCGTGCGTATGGAAACTCGACCAGAACACGC
>CAYYOX010000124.1:0-13316 GCA_964473065.1 uncultured Planctomycetaceae bacterium
GCCGTGCCGGCGGCGGCTAAACAAATTCCGGAAGTAATTCCCTTACAAGTTCTAAACGGTCCGACGGTGAGGTTGAAGGCCGGGCGTTCACTCGTCGCGTTGTAGCATTTCTTCCAAGCGATCGTCTCGCTGGGCATCGACGAGGTCTTGGAATGTGATGTCGAGGTTCTCCTTGGTGGCTTGAATCATGGCCAAGGTTACCATTTCCAGGTTGGCGCCTTGGATCCAAGCTTTTTCCATTTCCGCGACGGGGATCGTCACATCACTCTGTTTGGCGATGATCAGGGCGCTGACGACGGCCTTGGTATCCGTTCTTCGCAGCTTCATGCCGATCAGGTCGAAAACCATAACCGGCGCTCCCGAGAGGTAGGCCCTCATCCACGTCAAGAAGAACGTGGCAAAGACAACGGCAAGCAACAGAAAGATCAGAAGAAAGACGACCATCGCAACGAGCGCCACAATCTCTATCTCAGCGAATAGCATAATGATTCTCCCTGCATTAGGGCAGATTATTGTGGAACTCTCGCATTGCCCCGCGTTCTGGCGAACGCAGCTACGCTACAACGACAGTACGAACTCGATCAGGTCGTTGAACTGTTGCTCGCTCAGTTTGCCGCCGCGGCCGGGTTGCAGGCCGTGACGGCCCTGGACCATCAGGTCGCGGATCGTGGCGTAGCGACCGTCGTGCAGGTAGGGTGCGGTCCGCCAAGCTTCCACCAGCGTGGGCGTGTCGAAAACCTCGTTGTACTCGTCCGGGCTCCGAGTCTTGACGTTGTGCATTTTCAAGTCCGTATAGAGTGGTCCCGGGTGGCATCGGTGGCAGGCAATCCGTTCACTATGGAACAATTCCCGACCGCGCTCGGCCGCCGCACTGAGCCGACCGTCGACCAAATGGGGACTGGGCACGGGCTCGAGCGATCGGAGATAGACGTCGATAGCGGCCGCCTCGTGCTCGGGACGGCTGGCGAACAGGATATGCGCAATGCCCGACCGCACGGCCACCTCGGCCGACTCGCGGACGCCTTCTGCCATGGCCGGCGGTGTGCGGTGGGCCAGCAACATGCTCTTGGTGTTCTTGAAATTGCCCGGTCCGTCGTTCATTAGGTCCCATTTCAGGCTGTCGCTGCGGCCGTCCGGGTGGCAACTGGCACAACTGATCCATTGCTGGTAGCAGATGGTCGCGTCGTGGAAGAGTAGCTCTCCGCGTCGCTGTTCGGTCAGCTCAACGGGCGGACCCAGGGCGATGGTTTGGATCGGTGAACCTTGTAGATCGAA
Organism: uncultured Planctomycetaceae bacterium; assembly: GCA_964473065.1. Taxonomy (GTDB): domain Bacteria; phylum Planctomycetota; class Planctomycetia; order Pirellulales; family Thermoguttaceae; genus CAYYOX01. The sequence goes on from CAYYOX010000124.1 coordinate 1,276, forward strand.
CACGGCCAGGGTGTCGCTGAAGTATTGGGCCACATAGACCTTCGACCCGGCCACGGCCAGCCCTCGCGGCCCCTTGCCTGAGAGCTTGTGACGGTGCCAGAGGCTTTCACCCAGGCTCACGTAGATTGGCCAAACGCCCATCATCGGCCGCATGGTTCGATGGGCATGCTCGCTCAGCAGGTCCTCGCGGTCGATGACGCACAACTCGTGCGTGCCGGACATACTGACGCAAATCGATTGCCCGTCGGCCGAGTAGGTCACATCGAACGGATTGCCGGCGCCCAAGTAGTACTCATCCATGCCGAACGTGCCGAGCACTTTCCACGTTCGCGTATCGATAATGCTCAGCACGTTCACGCTGATCCAGCCGGTGTTTATCTGAAAGGGCATTCGCTCGAAGTTCGAGAGCAGATGGGTCACCAGCGCGTGCTGGCCGTCGGGTGAGACGCACAGACGTCGCAAACTGTGGGAGCCGTGGGGTAGCTTGATGGCGGTCGTCTCGTGCGTCTGCGTGTCGATCACCGTCACCACCGGCGTGATGCGGCCCTTATAGGCCGAATCGGTCCGTGCCAGCGGCAGATGGTTGGCCACCAAGACCGTGCGGCCGTCGGGCGTAACGACCGCGTCGATCGGTTCTCGAACGGCCTTGATGCGAGCCGTCTCCTTGCCGGTTGCCAGATCGATTACCGAAACGTCGTTGTCGAATCGATTGCAGACGTAAAGCCGAGTGCCGTCCGGGCTGATTGCGGGACCGGTGGCCGTATGGCCGGCGGGGATCGTCGCGAGCAGTTCTCCGGTGGCCGGTTCGAGCAGTACGATTGTGCTTTGCGGCGCCGCGCAGGTGACGATCAGTTGTTGGCCGTCCGGTGTGAGCAGGATGCCGGTCGGTTTGGCCGGGAGTGTCGCTCGGCGGGTAACGTTGCCGTCGGGCAAGTCGACCCACGCCACTTCGCACGCATCGGCACAGGCCACGTAGAGTGTGTTGCCGTCTTTCGATGCGACCAGGGCGGAGGGTCCAAGGTATTCTCCCTGCTCGGCGGCAACCGGAGTTGACCCGATCGAGAAGGCAAGGCAGATAATCACCAGGCCGATTATGCGACAATGTTTGGGTTTCACGCTAACATCCGAGGAACGCAGGCTCGAAGTGGACCACCCCGATCGACGGGCACGAGTTTACAGTATATCCGCTCGAACGCATTTTGGGAAATCCCGGGTGTTGGGAATCAGGAGAACTGCCCAGTCGGTTTTCCTGGAAGGGACGTGCCACCCGACCGTTTTCGGGCAATGATGATCGTGCGGGTTTTCGGGGATTCGAGCCTGTGGCGTCTATCCGGAGCCGCGTAAAGCGTGGTTTGCACGTGTCCGGGCTCGACCTATACTATGGAGGCAGGACACGTTTCGGGCAGGAGCGTCGCCCTTGTGGCGTTTTTTTCGCCGTACCGTACAGACTGAACTATCACAACCGGGAAGCCAACTATGTCGGGTCGACTGCTGATCGTGGATGACGAAGCCAACATACGACAGATGATCGGGAAGCTTCTGATCACTTGCGGCTGGGAAGTGGTCGGTGAAGCGAACGATGGCGAGGAGGCCGTTGCCAAGTACGAAGAACTCAGGCCGGACGCCGTGACTATGGACATCGCGATGCCGGGCACCGACGGCCTGTCTGCGCTACAGAGTATTATCGATTTCGACCCTGACGCCAGGGTGGTGATCGTCAGTGCTATGAATCAAGCGAGTCGGATCTCCGAGGCTATGTCGATTGGGGCCCAAGACTTCATTGCCAAACCCTTCATGCCCAAGCAGCTTCAATACGTCATAGCCAAGTGTTTAGAAAGTACGCAAAAGGTGGAACAAACCTGAGAAGGAGAAGGTGCGTCAAGCCTTTGGAGGGGCAAAAATGGCAAGAACACTCCTTAAGGTGCTGCTGGTCGAAGACGACCCGGACCATGCGGAATTCGTGAAGTTGTCTCTTGCAGAGGCCGACCTTACGACCTTCGAGTTGGAGCGTGCCGATAATCTGGCTGCGGCGCTTGATCGTTTGCAAGGGAGCCACTACGACGTCATTTTGCTCGACTTGGAGTTGCCTGATGCTTGCGGCTTCGAGGCACTCAGCGAGGTCCGCGACCGCTATCCCGATATCCCGGTGGCTGTCTTGACCAGCAACAGCGACCCGCGTGTGGGAGTCGAAGCGGCTTCAAAGGGTGCGCACGATTATCTCTACAAGGGAGACATGAACGCCCGCACGCTGGAACGTGCAATTCGTTATGCCGTTCACCACCAGGAGTTGTTTCTCCAGTTGCGCTGGTTCAACGGGTTGCTCGACCAGAAGAACGACGAGTTGCAAGCAGCGAACGGGTTGCTGAATCGAACTAACGAAGACCTGCACGCGGCCAATGAACTGGCGGACGGCAGGAACGACGAGTTGGAGACCATGAACGACCTGCTGGACCAGAAGAACAATCAACTACAGACCGCCAACGAACTGTTAGACAAGAAGAACGCGAAGCTGGCGGAGCTGTATGAAACGGCCCAACAATTCGTCGACAACGTATCGCACGAGTTCCGCACGCCCCTGACCGTGATCAAGGAATACGCCAGCATCATGCGCGACGGCTTGGCCGGCCAGGTAACCGAACAGCAGCGAGACTTCCTCGATATCGTGACCGACCGCACGGATGATTTGGCCATCATGGTCGACGACATGCTCGACGTGAGCAAGCTCGAAGCCGGGTTACTCAGCGCCTGGCGCCGGGAATCGAAGGTGTGCGACATTTTCGCGCACGTTCGACCGGTCTTGGAGCGAAAAGCGGCTATCAAGAAAGTCATGCTGGAAATCTCGCCAGACGACGATCTGCCCGATGTCTATTGCGATCCCGAGAAAGTTGGCCGAGTAATCATCAACCTGACAACCAACGCGATCAAGTTCTGCGGCAACGGCGGGGGTGTCAAAGTCTGGGCCAGACGCAACGAGAATCGGTCCGAAGTCGAGATCGGCGTTACGGATGAAGGGCCGGGGATCGCCCCGGAGAATCTGCAACTGATTTTCAAACGTTTTCACCAGGCAGGGGAAGGGATCAAAAGCAGTACCAAGGGCTTCGGGTTGGGGCTGGGTATCGCCAGGGAACTGGTCGATCTGAACCTCGGCGAAATGCACGTCGAAAGCGAGCTCGGCAAAGGCAGCACCTTTTCGTTTACCGTGCCGCTGTGCGATCCTGACGAGTTGGCGATTCGCTACTCGAAGCGCATCCGAGCGTCGGACGATCGCCCGGAATGTGTCGCCTTGGTCGTTGCCACGGTGGATGCGCCGCTGGAACAAGCCGTCTCCAATGCGGTAGACGAGTTCCTGCAACACACGTTCCGTGCCAACGACTTCGTCGTGCGGATCCTGACGCACAAGTGGCTTGTTATGGCACGCTGCCCGGGGACCGAAGTCGACGATATGCTCGATCGTTTGCAAGCGGCTTGGGTCGAGACCAACCGAAATATGCCCGGGGCAAAACTGCCCGAGATCACGCTCCGAGCCAAAGGCGCCTGGCCGGCGGAAACTTCGGCGAAGGAAGCCATCGAGCAGTTTCAATTGGAACTGGCGGCGGCAACGGAGGAACCCAAAGGAGCGCGGGTCCTGTTGGTCGATGACGACCGAGAACTGGTGCAGGGACTGAGTATCCGTTTGGAGGCAGCCGGTTACGAAGTCATCACGGCCTTGAACGGGAAGTCCGCCGTGGATCGGGCCATCGAACAACCTCCAGATGCAATTCTCATGGACAACTACATGCCCGTGCTCAGCGGCCTGGAGGCACTTGAACTACTGCGCGAGAACCCGAGAACCATGGACGTTCCTGTGATCATGCTTTCCGCGAGCGCACGCGACCAGCAGGAGGCACTGAAGCAGGGGGCCTCCTATTTCTTGCATAAGCCCTGTGGTACCGGTGCGATCATGACCGCGTTGCGCGAGGTCATCGCAGAACCCTGCCTGGCAGGTACATACTAACCATGACGCCGGAGGCCTGCGCCACCCGACCACTCTCAGTACGAAAAGAAATTCCAGTGGAGGATATCCATCATGATCCCAAAAACGATTCTCATTGCCGACGATGATACGGACCTCGTGGCCGCCTTGGAGTTGCGGTGCAGGCAGCTTGGGTTGGAAGTCGTCACGGCAGAAGATGCGCTTACGGCGCTCAGCTCAGTGGACTGCATTGTCCCCGATCTGGTGTGCATGGACGTGAGCATGCCGGGTGGCAACGGACTGGCCGCCTGCGAAATGATGGCCGACGATGAGCGCCTTTCTTCAATACCCGTGATCATCCTCACGGGATCGTCCGACGAAGAGACCATTCGCCGTTGCCATAGAATGAACGCGTACTACGTCCAGAAGTCGAGTGATGTGTGGCAGCGCGTCGAACCGATCCTCTGCGAGTTGTTGGAAATCGAGCTTCCCGAGCCCAGCACGCTGCCGATGCCCGATCAGTCGGTCGAAAGCTGGTCGCAGTCACCCACGCAGCGCCACGGCCTGAAGCACGTGCTCGAAATCGTCGGGCACAAGGAGGATAATGCCCCCGCCGCTGAAGCGCCTGTCGAAGAAAACTCAGACCCATCGCGGCGTCCGAGGGTGCTCTATGTCGAGGACGACGTCGAGGAGTCGAATGCCATGAAAATGAGACTCGAATCGCTGGGCGTGGAGGTGATTCAGGCGTTCGACGGCATGGAAGGTTATCGTACGGCCTTCACCGAGGCGCCGGACGTCATCCTCTGCGACTTCATGATGCCCCAAGGCGAAGGGGATTACGCTTTGCGCCGCTTCAAGGAGAACCCCGCAACGGAGAACGTTCCCGTGATCTTCCTCACCGGCAAGCCAGGCAACGAACTGAAACGCCGGATGTACGGCCTGGGAGCGGCCGGATTCCTGACCAAACCGGTCGACTTAGAGATCCTGGTGCGAGAGTTGAGCCGCTTCATACCGATTAACCAACCAACACCATTGGCAACCATCACCCTATAAAGCCGCGACCGGTGGTCGCGCCGGAGTACTATGTAACGCCTCGTATCCCTCGACCCTGTGTTATAGGGGCGCGACCAACGGTCGCGGCTTTATAGGGGTCGCCACTTTGTATGATGACCCGGATATGATAAACTGCTCCAGTTATCTGAGAACTCACGGGGTGGTGGCCCATGCATAAGTTGCCCTACAGCAAGTCGTCGCGAGCTCTTTACCTCACGCTGGCGGCCGCCCTGGTCTGTATGACCGGAAGCATGGCGTACGTTCTGTACGCGGGCAACCGAATGATTCTCAAGCACGCACCGCTGGTCGATGCGGCGATGGAGATCAAGCTGGAACTGACTACGGCCCACCTTTGGTTAGAGGAGGTCCTCAGCGGAGACCGACACACGAAAATCGAGAGCGTCTGGAAGCACTTGGACGAGGCCCAGTGGTACGCTCGAGCCATGTTGGAAGGCGGCCAAAACCCAGAGGGGGTATTTATCCCCCTGGAAGACCCCGAGTTACGCAAGGCAATTCGAGAAACCCAGCACAAAATGGCCGAGTTCAGAAAGCTCTCCGAGCAGCGATTCAGTGCCAGGGAAGAATCTGCAACCGGCACGCACATCGATCAGCGTTACGACGCCCTGTTCGAAGAAGTGATCCAGATGGCCGATGATGTGGAATCCGAGACGCAACGGGCCATTGGACGCGAAGTGCGGACCTTTCAACAACTCCAGCTACTGCTGATTGCCGTCTTCGGCGTCCTGACGGTTTGGGTGGGGCGAACGCTCCACAGCCACATGTCGGCCCGACGCCGGGCGGAAGAGGTTCGCGAACGGCTACTTCACGATATGGGCAAGCGGGTCAAGGAACTGCGGTGTATGTACGGCGTGGCCGAGTCGATCCGCAAACGGGCGACCCTCGACGAAGTATTCTCGGACGTGGTCGCCCTGATCCCGGCCGGCTGGCACCATCCTCGGATCACACGTGCCAAAGTGCGATTCGAGGGCAAGGAGTTCGTCTCGGGGCCGTTCGAGGAGTCCGAGTGGAAACAGACTGCCGAAATCACCGCCCGCAGCGAGCCATGTGGATCCGTTGAGGTCTATCTCATCGAACCCTCTCCCGAAATGGACGAGGGTCCCTTTTTGGCCGAAGAACGCAACCTGCTTGACGGCATAGCCCAGGCGCTGAGCGAAGCGGTCGAGCATCGACGGTCGCAAGACCTGATCCAGGAAAAAAACAAGGACCTCGAGACGCTGCTCTACGTTACTTCGCACGACCTGCGCGAACCTCTGCGTGCCTTGCAGAACTTCTCCCGGCTTACCCAGGAGCGCTACGCCGACGTGCTCGACGAGAAAGGGCAGGATTTCCTCCGCCGTATTGTCCGCGGCGCCGATCGGCTCGACATGCTCGTCGAAGACATCCTCACGCTTTCCCGAGCCCAAAGAATGGTGCAGCCGAATCAGTGGGTCGCAGGCAAGGCTGTTGTCGACGACGCCTTGGAGCTACTGGAGATGAAGATCCGGAAGTCCGGCGCCAAGGTTCGAGTGGCCGACGATTTACCCTGGCTCTACGTCGACCACCGCTGGGCCGTACAGGCGGTCTACAACCTCTTGGCCAATGCCCTGAAATTCGCCGCCGAAGGCCTGCCGCCCGACATCGAAATCGGCGCCTACCGCCCAAAAGACGGGGGTAAAGACGCCGGGATTGTCGTTCGTGACCGTGGCCCGGGGGTTGGCACCGAATATCAGGAGCGTATTTTCGAGTTATTCAAGCGGGCCGTCGGCCGCGACATCGAGGGAACGGGAGCCGGCTTGGCGATCGTGCGGCAAGTTGCCCAACGCCATGGCGGCAATGCCTGGGTTGAGGACCGCGACGGAGGCGGTTCCGTATTCATTATCACCTTTGGCACTGCGAAGGAGCCACAGCATGACCGAGATGAAGCACGAACCGATCGAGATCTTGTTGGTGGACGACAACGATGACGACATCGTTTTGATCCAAGAGGCCTTTGCCAGCGCCAACCTCATCAATACCATTAACGACGTCCGCGACGGCGTCGAAGCGATGGCCTATCTCCGCCGTGAAGGCAAGTACGAGAACGCCAAGCTGCCTGGCTTGGTGCTGTTGGACATCAACATGCCCAAGAAGGATGGCTTCGAAGTCCTCAAAGAGATGAAGGCCGACCCGGTGCTGATGCAGATTCCGGTGGTCATGCTTACCACCAGCAAACGTGAAGAAGATGTCGTCAAGTCGTACAACGGCGGCGCCTGCACCTTCATCACCAAGCCGATCTCTTTCGACGCCTTCAAGGAAATGGCGGAACAGTTCTCCCTCTACTGGACGCTCGTGGCGAGAATCCCGCAAGGACCCGCCTGATCCGACGTCACGTGAATTACTTGCCGCCGACCGGGTAGTCGTTCTCCACGCCCGTGGGATTCGATCGATCGATGTCGATCGGCGGCCAAATTGCCTGGCCGGCCTTTTGGGCGGCGATCTGAGCCCGATCGTTGCCGATCCAGCCGATCTCGTTCGAATTCAGATCGAGCCACAGCGTCAACCGGCGCCAATCGTCGTCCGACATCTTCAGGTCTTGGTGGTAATCCTTGGTCGTGAGCGATTTCATAATGCCCGAGGCCCGCGCGCCAAAACGGCCCGGTGCGGTTCGGGAACCGCCAACGCCCAATTTCTCCAACGACCGATCTTCGCCCGGGTAGCTGAACGCCAGATCGTTTCGGGCCAGCGAAGCGTAGCTCATGTCGGGCGACTTCGGGTGCTCCTGGTGACACGGCACGCATTTCTTGTCGAACACGGGCCCTTTGACCAGTTGAATGTAGTTGAAAGGGATCGCGCCGCTGGAGACTTCCGGGACAATCTTCGACGGCGGGCGCCGCAGTGCCATGGGCCGCGACTTCGGCTGCGGAGAGCCCGTCCACTTGTCCTCGTGGCATCCCTGGCAGGACAAATGCTCGCCCGGATGCACACAGGTGGCCGACCGCATCGAGTGGACGGCCATACCCCGCTCGTCCAGCAGTTGGAAGTAGATCGCCTTCCCGACCGGCGCTTCGCAATAGACGCTGCCGTCCTCTTCCACCGGCACGACCCCCAACGGAATACGGCCGATCGAGTCGGTGGCAAACGAGATCTGGGAGACCGATTCCCGGCTGAACCAGTTGTCGAGCATCTGGGGAATGACCTGGACGATTCGCATCCACTTCACCTTAACGCCCTCGGGCAACTTGCCCGCCGCGTCCGTGTCGTACACATTGACCACGCTGATCACCGCCCGACGATGGTCGGCCAACCCCGCTCGTTTACCCTGCCACGTCTTTTCCGGCAGCACGGGTGGCACACGACGCGGCCGCATCGGGAACGGGTCCCGCACGCGATACGCGCCCGGGCCCGGGTCGTAGATCAGCGTCCGATTGCCGAAACGATCCAACAGATAGAGCCCGAAGTTGAAATTGCACAGATAGAAATCCTCGCTCAGCGGCCAGGCCGTGCCATAGGCGTAACTGGCCCCCGGTTCCACCTCGGGAAAGAAATACTCCGGCGTAATCCGCTTCACTTGGGCCATCATGCCGTCGTCGGCGATCCGCGGATTTACCAGTACCAGACTGCCCGAAAAACCCTCGTGGTGCCCCACCGCGCTGGCCGTATACTTGGGCGAATCAGGCACCGGGCGGAACGAAATCTCCACGTCGGGTCGCAACACGCGCCCGTAGACGTGTGCCGTCTTGCCATATTGCTCGGGCGGAACTTCCTCAAGCGGCGTATCAATCGGCATCGCCGACCAGGGTAAGGGATAGTTGCCGTGGTAGTTTCGCGGATCGCGCCCGTCCGGAAAACACTGCCAAAAGTGATGGGCCGTACCCCAGTGCCGGTCCACGTAGTCCCAACGCGTATAGATGATCTTTCCCGCATGGCTTATCGTGGGCTGCCATTCGTTCGTTTCGTGAAAGCTCAGACAGACCACGTCCGAACCGTCCGGCGCCATCGAGTGCAGCGTGTAGGTCAGCGCTTGCGGCACCAGCACGCAACGACCGACGCCGCCGCGCCGCGTCGAGGTGAAAACGATCCGGCCCGAGGGAAGCTCGTGCGGATCGAAATCGTCGTGCGGCCCGTCGGTCAGTTGTTCGAGCCGTCCGGTCGCCAGATTCAGTCGAAAGACGTGCCAGACGGCCGCGTCGGTCGTGGCGGCCAGCAGCAACTGCGTGGCGTCGTAGCTGAGTTCCAGGCCCGAGAACAGTCCGGCCAACTCCTTGCCCTGCCATGGACCGGAAGCGACCTGCAAGCCGGCCAGCGGCTTCTCGATCGTAGCTTGCGACTTGAAGTCGCGAATGACGATCGGCCCGCCGCCCTTGCTATGCCCCGGAAAACAGGCTCGGGCCTGCTCGACAATCCGGGCGTTCCCCGGCTGTTCGAGCATGCAGACGATGTGTTCGAAGTCGAGCAGCGGATTCGCCATCGCGATCTTACGCCGCAATTGGCACACTTGCATGAAGAGCGTCTGACGCGCCTCGGCATCCGACGCCGCTTCCGCCAAGGCGGCCAATCGAGCCAGTTCCGCTTTGAACGGGTCAAGCAACGAGTCGGCAAGTCGCCCGTCGTTCTTGTAGTATTGCAGAAGTGCGCCGGTGCGTCGCAAGACGATAACGAGCGGATCCTTATCCTCCGGCCAAGTCAACGCCTGCCGGTCCAAGGTTTCGTCTTGCAACCGCTCGCGCGATATGCCGTTCCAGCCCTTCAGCCGCCCAATCTGCCCGGCCAGCTCCTGAAACTCCTCGTTCCAAACCTCCCGCACATCCCGCCGCGGAACCGATTCAGCCGGCAAGGCCCCACAGGAAAGAACTATCAACAGAACCATCGCCCAGCAAAGAAGTCTCGGGAACATGCCAACACCTTCCTTTCGTCTCGCTCAACCGTCCAGGACCCAACCCATGCCGCCATTCTAGCCGCCAAGTCGCCGGGCCGCAACCTTCACTCGCTGCAGCCGGCCAGCCTCTTGTTTCCATAAGCCTCCATATTTGTGATATTCATAGTCTGCCCCTGGCGTCACCCAAGAAAAAGGTCTCACGCAAAGACGCGAAGACGCAAAGGAAGTAAGGAAAATACGTGTTTTCAACTCTTCTTTGCGGCTTCGCGTCTTTGCGTGAGACAGTTTCCTTCTTATCCTCGCCAAGGATTCCGCATGGGTCTTCGCTGCTCGCCCCACCCTGCGGAGAGGCGCCCGGCCGGTTGCTCTGGCCGCATTTGTGACCTAGGCTTGCGCAGCACTCTTTTGTGAAAGGAACGTCAATCATGACATTCATTATTGCCGCGGCGGTGGTGTTTTGCGTGGCCTTGCGGTTCTGCTATCCGAACCCGGTTACCCGATCGATGGCGGCGGTCGCGTTGCTTGCGGGAGTAATCTGCCTCGTTGGGTTCCATCCCGGCGGTAAGGCGTGGACCCAGGCGAACATGCAAGCGACAAGTGCGCTCGAGTTCTCCTGGCCTCCGCAGGTTGGCGAAGCGTATCCGGATCTGAAGCTGGTCGATCAGGACGGCAACGTGACCGCGTTGTCGGAATTCCACGGTAAGGTGATTCTCATCGAGCCGGTCGGAACCGCGTGCCGGGCCTGTGTGGCGTTGGCCGGTGGTCGGCAGTATGGTGCTTTTGACGGCGTAGAACCGCAGGCGGATCTCGAATCGATCGAAACGTATGCGGCCCGATTCGGCGGAATCGAGCTGGACGATCCCCGGTTGGTTTTCGTTCAACTACTTCTACTGAACAACGATCTGCAGGCCCCGACCCCGGCGGAAGGCCGCGCCTGGGCCCAGCACTTCAATATGCAAAGGTCGAAGAATCAGGTGGTTCTGGTCGGCGATGCCACGCTGGTTCGACCCGCCAGCCGCCAAATGATTCCCGGCTTCCAACTGATCGACAAGAACTTCATCCTTCGCGCCGACAGCACCGGGCACACGCCTCGCGACAACCTCTACACAACGCTCTTGCCGATGATCAAGCAGTTGGCCGCCGTGCGTCCGTGATTGAACGTGCGCCGCTGGTTTTGCCGGGCCAATGTGCACTCGATGGGACCGGCGGCTAGCGCCATTCCGCTCTTTTTTCCTCCCCTTTTTCCGCTAAACGGCCAAGACCCTCCGTCACGAGATCCCCTTTAGGCGGCGGGCCTCTTCCTCGTCGACCGAGATTCGCCATACTTTGCTCGCCCGGCCTGTCGTGGGGTCGCACTCGACGATGGTTCCTTGCAAACGCATATCTCCGGTAGCAACCTCGAAATGGGAAGGCCGAAAGGTTCGGGTCGTCTCGACCACTCGATCGATTCGCCGGCCAAGGATGCTCTCGTGCGGGCCGGTCATTCCCACGTCACACTGAAACGCGGTCCCGCCGGGCAACACGCACTGGTCGGCCGTGGCCACGTGGGTGTGGGTTCCCAGCACGGCCGTAACGCGTCCGTCAAGATACCGGCCCATCAGTTGCTTGTCGCTGGTCGCCTCGGCGTGGAAATCCATCAGAACCATGGAAACGTCCCCCGGCAGCGATGTCAGGACCCGATCGGCCGCCTGCAACGGGCAATCGACCGGATTCATGAACACTCGCCCCAGGCAACAGAAGACGGCCACTAGCCCGTGCTTTCGGGTGCGAAGAAGCATTACGTCGCGTCCCGGGGCCTCGTGCGGGTAGTTGGCCGGCCGCACGATCTTCTGCTCGGTTTGCAAGATCGAGAAGATCTCCCGGCGTCGGTAAGCATGGTCACCTAGGGTGATTCCGTCGATGCCGGAAGCCAGCAGTTCGCGGTAAATGGTCGGAGTCAGCCCTGACCCGCCCGCGGCGTTCTCCGCATTGGCGACCACCAGATCGAGTTGCTGCTCGGCGCGCAGTCCCCTCAGCGCTTCGGCAATGATATGTCTGCCTGGTTTGCCAACGATGTCGCCGATCAGTAGCAGTCGCACGGAGGAAGCTTTCTATTGGTTGGTGGTCGGTGGCTGACTTTTCGCGTTCTTCAAAAAACGTCGGGCAAGCCCGACCGCTAAACGGTGTGATTGCAAACCACTA
>CAYYOX010000125.1:0-13273 GCA_964473065.1 uncultured Planctomycetaceae bacterium
CTTCTCGGCCGGATTGTAAGCTTGCTGCAGTGGGAGCGCGGCGACCTTGGCGTCGGCCAACGCCTTGTCCAGGGGGGGCTTGGCGTTGGTCGCGTCGGTCAGGGCCTTGATGGCAGCCGGCAAGTTGGCTTCCTCGGCCTGCTTCAAGTCTTTTACGCCCGGCTCGCCCGCCAAATTCTTCGCAGCAGTGGCCTGCTGTCGCTTCGTGTTGGCCGCTTTCCTCGCGTTGGCGTATGCCACGTCGGCCGCTTTCATGGCGACCTGTATGGGGGCGACCGCAGCTTCCGCCGCCTTGGCTGCCGTCTCGGCCGCATCGTAGTCGACCTTGGCCTGATCGGCCGGGGAGCGTTTGTCGGCAGCGGCCTTTTCGGCAGCCGCCAGCGCCGCCCGGGCGTTGTCCGCTGCCGCCATCGCCGTAGCGACCGCGGCTTCGGCCTCCTTGGCTGCTTGTTCGGTCGCCTGGTAGGCGGTCGTGGCGGCGGCCACCTCTTGGTTGACGTTCGCCAGGGTCTCTTGGGCCGCCTTCTTCTGCGCTTCGGCTTCGGCCAACTTCTGCGCGGCGGCGTTGGCCTGATTCTGCGCTTCCTGCTGCTTCTGCTGTGCTTGGGTCAAGACGGCCTTGGCCGCATCGGCCGCCGTGCGTTTGGCTGCAGCTTGCGTTGCGGCCTGCTGGCTTGCCCTATCGAGGCGAATCAGTTCCTGGGCCGCTTCCAGGGCCGCCTGGTTCGCAGTCGTGGTGGCGGCCACCTGCTTCTTGGCGCTGGCCAGAGTGTCATCAGCCGTTTTCTTCTGCCCCGCCACTTCGGTCAGCTTCTGCGCGGCGGCGGTGGCCTGGGACTGCGATTGTTGCTCGCCTAGCTGCGTTTGGTCCAGGGCGACCTTGGCCGTGTCGGCCGCGTTGCGTTTGGCGACGGCTTCGTCAGTGGCCTGCTTCTTTTGGGCCTCGGACTTACCGCCATCCTCGGAAACTTGTTTGGCCCTGGCCGCGGCGTCCTGGGCCGTCTTCTTGGCTAACGCCGAGGCTGCGGTGGCGGCGGCAACCCGGTTCTTGGAGTTGGCCAAGCCATCGTCGGCTGATTTCTTCTGTACCTCGGTTTCGGTCAGCCTTTGCGCGGCAGCGTTGGCTTGGCTCCGGGCTTGTTGCTCACTTTGCCGTGTTTGGGCGAGTGCAGCCGTGGTATCGACGGCCGCTTTTCGTTTGGCGGCGGCTTGCGCCGCGGCCTGCTTCTTTCGCTGCGCCGCCGTCGCGGCGTCCTGAGCGGCCTTCTCGGCTGCCGCCGAAGCGGTCGCAGCGGCGGCCACCTGTTTCTTGACGTTTGCCAAGGCATCGTCGGCAGGTTTCTTCTGCGTCTGAGCGTCGGCCTGCTCTTTCGCGGCGGCGTCGGCCTGGGTTTGCGCTTGTTGCTCGGCCTGCTGTGCTTGGGCCAGGGCGGCCTTGGCAGCGTCGGCCGCTTTGCGTTTGGCGGCCGCTTCGTCGTCGGCCTGCTTCTTTTGCGCCTCCGCCTTGGCGGCGGCCTCCTGGGCCGCCTTCTCGGCTGCCGCCGAAGCCGTAGTGGCGTCGGCCACCTGCTTCTTGGCGCCGGCCAGGGCATCGTCGGTCGGTTTCTTCTGTGCCACCGCTGCGGCCAGCTTCTGCGCGGCGGCGGTGGCCTGACCCTGCGCTTGTTGCTCGCTCTGCTGTACCTGAACCAGGCCGGCCTTGGCGGCGTCGGCGGCTTTGCGTTTGGCATCGGCATCGGCCGTAGCCCTCTTGGCTTCCTCGTCGAGCTTGTTGACCGCCTCGGAGGCGGCCTTCGCCACGGCCACAGCCTCCTGAGCCGCCTTCTCGGCCGCCTCGTAAGCTTGCTGCGCCGGGGGCACGGCGGCGTTGGCGTCGGCCAACGCCTTGTCCGGGGCGACCTTGGCGTTGGTCGCGTCGGTCACGGCCTTGACGGCAGCGGCCAGCTTGGCCTCGGCCGGCTTCTGCTGGTTGGCGACCAGATCGTCCGCCTTCTTCTTCGCGTCATTGGCCTGCTGTCGCTTCGCCGCGGCCGCTTGCTCGGCGTTGGCATGCGCCGTGGTGGCCTGTTGCGAGGCGGTCTTTGCGAGGGCGACCGTCGCTTCCGCCACCTCGGCCTCCGCTCCGGCCGAAAACGAGCCTGACGATGCCAGCATGAGCACGACAAGTACAATCGCCTTTGTTTTCATGACGAGTCACCTTATACCTGGGCTGAGTTAGACATAGGCCTTCCAGCTTGCCCGAGAGACACGTCGTCTTCCCGGAAACCAACGCGCGTCATCTGCAACCCGAATGCGAGTTCCATGGCTCGTACTCGGCCGAGTCGGCAGCGGGGCTCGTCGCTAGGATACGCGGGCTCCCTCGCTCTCGGATCGCTTTTCGAAACATCTCCCTCAAATCTCGGCAGGACTGACAGATCTTGTGAGGATGGATAGATCTGGGCAGGTGAACGCTCTTTGACTCATCTCGGAACCATTGGTACAAGTCGTGACCTACTTCCCAATCGCTTTGCAGGGGCCAATCGCTTTGCAGGGGCCACGCCTTTTCATTGTCGTCACCACATCGCTGCTTTGCAACGGCTTGCTCGACACTTTGTTTGGCCCATCCCCCGCCCCGAACCACGCCCCGGCGATTCTGCGACCCTGCAGATGGGGCGCCGCCCCCTCGTCGGACGGACCAGGCTGCTCAAGCGGCCTGGGCCCAAAACGCAGCGAGAAGCTTTACCTGCTCGTCGGACAGTCGATGACAGTGAAGATGTAGGGAGTGAAGAGATGAATGGTTCAACTGCACGAATCAAAATATGTTGGGAATTTGGGCCAGTCTTGGCCTCGATTCGGCCGGTCCGCCCGGATTGTCCCAGCCAACGGGTTCTTGGGGCACTCCGGCGTGCGTCAGAAAACGTGTGCCAGATTGCCTGCAGTCGAGGGCTGGCCCGAATTGGGTCTCCCCCCAGAGGCAGTGTGTCACGAGGGTCGTTAAATGGGACTCCCAACATATGGACCGATGACACAAACCGCCGAATACGGGCTGTGTGGCTGCCGCATCAATGCCTCCGAACGTCGTCCGAGGTTCATGCTGCTGGCGAGTGTGAAGTATGTATTCCTTGGGGTTTCGATATCGGCCGAGTATTTTGACCGAACGGTATGCCCGTGGTATAGGCGGGAACCTTGGCGGAAACGATTCGAAGAGAGCTATCCAGCGGACCGCGAAAACCGTGATGCCCCAGTCCACTTTGGTCATAGATGCCCCAGTTCTGCTCGCCAGGATCGTCGGGGCCCTCTGATTCATCAAACAGCCAGAGTCCGACGACATTCGACGCCGTCGGCACGGGCACAGTGCGGTGCGGTGCTTCGGCCAACACAATGGGCGTTGCGCAAAGGAACCGCCACAAGAGAAGAGAAACGCATATTCGAAAACCTCGTTCCTGCAACACGGCGCAAATCCTCTGCTTCAGTGGTTCTCGGTAACTACCTCGCCAGGCATTACATCGCCCCCGACAATGGTTCACCCGGCGTGTCGAGTTCGAGCAGGGCGAAGAGCAGAATGCCAACGCCGTTGGTCGTTTCATAATAGGGTTTGGCCCCATGCCCCTTGAACAAACCGTTGTGGAACAGTTTGCGCACTGCGTCTTCGGCAAGTGTGTTGGCAAGATCGAGGTGGTGCTTCTCACCGGTCGCACGATGCAGATGGACAAAAAAGGAAATTGCTCGGCCGTAGTCTTCCGCATACGCTCCACCGGTTTTCTCGGCGCGCGGCATGGATTGTTCAAGTTCCTTTTTCCAGCGCCTGCCGGTGTGGGCGGGCATCGCGCGCTGAATGACGGAAG
The DNA here is from genome assembly GCA_964473065.1 of uncultured Planctomycetaceae bacterium. Classification (GTDB taxonomy): domain Bacteria; phylum Planctomycetota; class Planctomycetia; order Pirellulales; family Thermoguttaceae; genus CAYYOX01. Next base: position 3,825 of record CAYYOX010000125.1, read on the forward strand.
CCCATCGTTTGGCGATGGCGAGCAGTTCCGCATCGACCTCTGGTCGGCGGACCTCGCTGCGCAGGGCCTTGCTGCTTCCAGACAGTTCATAAGCCAGCATTGCGGACTGCGCCGCGGAAAGGGTGAACTCGTATGAGTAGAACGTGGTTCGCCAGACGTTCACATGACCGTAGGGTGCGTAGGCTCCGTAGCCCTCGCCTTTCGCTCGATCGGACAGCGGATTGCCATCAAGCGTCAGCATGGCGTAATACGACTTCGCTCGATCATCCCACGCAAATCGGTCGTACGCCTTGATGTAGGTTAAGGCGATGTCGAGGAAATACCTGTCACCACTCGCTCGGTAGGCCTCAAGCAGCAGCATGGCATGAGGACCGCTGACGGTCGTGAACGTATGGTTGCCGTCGTATCTTCTCGTTAGTCCGGGGCAGTCTGCAGGTAGATTGGTGTTCTTGTTTCGGTTTTTCCAATGCCAGTCGGCAACGGTTCTCGCCTTGTCGAGATAGTGCGATTCGCCCGTGAGGTCGTGCAAGGTTGCAAAGAGGTGAAGGAAGGATCCGCCTGAGAACGCAAAGTCGCATCCTTGTTTACCATCGTCGTGGCGATTGTGCAGGCCAGTGTCCTTGTCCACGATGTGATGTGTCCACACGCCATCCGCGATTCGACGGACCGCTTCCGGCGCAAGCCGGTACATGTCTTGCCAGTTGGCGCGAAAGAGAAGAATCTCGTGCGGTCCGCTGCCGGCCTGATCCCCTGCCGGACGTTCTTCGTAACAACTCCAGTAGATGTGCGTACCCCAGGCGGGCAGGCCTGTGTGATATGGGTGGCGACTGTCTTGCGGCTTGTTGCAGTTCGCCAGGTAGTACGTGATGTAGTCGTCGGCTGCGTTGTCATACTTCTCGTCGTCGGTGATGCGGGACAGGCGGCGCATCGCGTTAATAAGCGACTGGTCATACCAAAGGTTGCTACCCTGTTCGCCGCGGCGGTGAATGCGGCCTTCGAGCCGAACACTGGCATCCAGCCGCTCGGGTTTCTTCGGTGACCGCAAAGTTGCCGTGTCAAGAACCGCCATGATGAGCGGCGTTTTCGTCGGGCCATAGTCGTCCCGACCGTGTTCAATCAGCGTGTCGATGGATCGCTTGACGTAGTGTCGCCAGGGCTTGAGTTCGGCGGGCTCGATCGGAGAGCTGTTCTGCAACTCAATGCCGTCCGGCGTTCTCAGGGCGACTTCTATCGCAACACGCTGCGACGGCTCGGGCACTTCGATAATCAAAGCGTTGCTATCGTAGTCGTCGATCGTGACTTTTCGCTGGTGCGTCCGGCCATTCACTGTCCAGTCCAATGTTCCAGCTAAGGGGAAACGGTCGGCGTGCGCAAATGGAACGACCTCAACGATGCGAGTCTTGCCCTTGTCTCGCGGAAATGCCTCTGGCGCCACGGCGAGCTTGAGCGAAGCTCGCAGTTCCTTCAGCAGTTTTTGGCGTTGAACTTCGACCTCCTGTTTCAATCGATGCAGTACAGCCGCATCGGTCGATAGACGGAACTTCCGAAACTCGAACTTACCGGCATCATGCACGAGCAGGCCGTGGCGACCCGCGCGGACGCGATCGAGCTGAACACGAAGCTGCCACTCCGGCTCGGTCTCACCGCTTGGCCAGAGTTTTGCCACCACCATCGTACCCGCCGCGGCAGCCTGAAGCGTGTACCAACGGTCGGAAGTCACATCGATGGCTGCGGATCGCTCTCCCACTGTCTTCCAATCGCGACCTTGAAATCCGAGCAGTTCCAAAGCCCCCGGACGATCGTAGTAACGTAACGCAAGGTGATTCTGATCGTCGGCGCGAAGGACCACCCCGAAGTTATGTCGCGGAGAAGCTCTCGAAAAGCGAACCTCGGTCTGGATCAGCACGTCGGCCGCAGGTTCCGCCTTCATGAGTGCGTATGTGTCTTCTCCTGGGTCAACGTTGGCATGTATGGCGCCATCGCCAACACGCCACATGGACGGGTGGGCGAAGTCCCACTTGTCACCCTGGCCCAAAGAATCTTCCGCATAGACAGACGAATACGCTGCCAGGAGGAGCACCTTTGTGACGACGCCAAGAAGTGAAATATGCGCAAGACCTTTCATGATACTAATACTTTCGTGCCACTTTGTTGATCATCCAGAACACGTATCGAACAAAGCCGGATAACAGGTAATCGACCGCCGAAGTGCGGTGAACCACTACCGCATTTTCGCAATCGAGCATGGAACGGTCAACTCTGATGTGGGAGACTACGGAGCGAATTTCGACGGATCGCCGGTCAGATCCCGATGCTACACCGCACAGGAGTCCGTGCTACGCAGCAGTTCCGACCTCGATGATCATACCCCCGAAAAACTTCACCGGCTACCACGAAGGGCAGGGAACCGTCCGTCATCAATCGTTGGATTGATGACGCACGCCAACGGCCGTTTTGGGCCCGTTCCGCGGGCCGAGCCCGATTCCGGGAAAACGTATGGGGATTCTGGCACACAGAGCCCCGATTGCATATCCCCCGGAAGGGTCAACGCGGTCTCCACCGCCCAGTCCGAGATTTCGGTCGTTTCTTCGGACAACGCAATGACCCTGGCTCCGTCCGAGGTGCGCCGAGGGCTGAATCGCTAGCGCACCACTTCACCGGAGTCAAATCCTGGGTGCCCTTGTTCGAACCAGGCTTCCCACTTTGATTTATCCGTGCCAAAACTGACGTCCGTCAATTCGATAAGATGGGCAGCGACAAGTCTGTCGAACTCAGCACTAGTTGCGTATACGTCGAAGCGACCCAGATCGCCGTCCAATAACGAAATCAGTTTGCGAACCGCGACCGGCGATTCGTCAATACTGCAAACATCGATCGCATGGCCAACCGCGTGTGTATTCGTAAACTCGCTCTCGTCGAAGAAATCGTCGGGGGCGTCTTTCAGGAGACGGGATACCTGTTGGGCGACCTTCGCATCCTTTCGGCGAGCCGCGGCCAACGGCAGCGATTAGTACTCACTCTTGCAGTCCGGCAACGCCTGTTGAAGCTTCTTAATGCCTTTGCTCGGTGACTTGAGTTCCGGATATGCTAGACTCCACGTCGGTCTCCCCTTCGCTCGGCTGTCGCTTCAGCCGCTCGGCACGGAGCTTGAACCAGCACCGGATCAGCCATGCAAGGAGTCCGAGAATCGTGGCCATCATCACGCCATGAAGGAATGCCACGTCATGCCGGCCGGGCGTGGCGCCGGTTGCCTCGTAAAGCCAGTTCAAGACCGGCTCGGGCTCTGCCAGAAAGTTGGACACCGGAAAACCGACCAAGAGGAAAAGAAAGATTCCGCCAACGAAGGCCGCTCGGCGACCACGCTCCGTGCCTCGGTGTCGCAACGCCAAAACACTGAAAGCGTAGATGAAGGGCGCAAAGACGACGACCATGACCGCCCAGATAATAATCAGGCTGAGGTCCACGGGTTGGTGGAATAGGATACCCAGTATGACAACCGGCACTACGAACCCGCCGACGATTGCGGTCCGATATATTGAAACGAGGGGTTTCGGCAACGGCGAAAGCAACCAGTGCTGGAGTTGTTCGTCTTCTGGGTCGACGCTTGCGGCAGCAGATTCCGGCGGGGCCGTGCTACGGGTGATTGCCTCCACGTCGGTCTTGACTTCGCTGACCCGCTGATAGCGTCGGTCGGGCTCGTTCTCCAATGCCCGCAGCACCACCTCGTCGAGCCGGACGTCCACCTGCACCTTCTTCGACGGCGCGGCGAACCGGCCGATGGGCAGCTCGCCGGTGAGCAACTCGTAGAACACCACGCCGAGCGAATAGATGTCGGCTCGGTGATCGACAGCGCCGGCTCCCTGCATCTGTTCCGGGGCCATGTAGTGCGGCGTTCCCATGACCTGCTGCGTGCCGGTGAGCGTGATTTCGGCCGGCGCTTTGCCCAGCAATTTCGCCAGCCCGAAATCGGTGATTTTCACGCGACCTTGTTTGTCGACTAGGATGTTTTCCGGCTTGATGTCGCGATGGACGATGCCTTCGTCATGAGCGAATTGCAGCGCTTCGCAAATCTGCGGGACGATGGCCAACGCTTCTTCCGGCTTGACTGCGCCCGTCTCGATGACGTGCCGAAGATTCGCCCCGTCTACGTATTCCATGATGAAATAGTACAGCCCGTCCGCCTGACCGAAGTCGAAGACGGAGACGATGTTCTGATGGCTCAGTTTGGCCAGAGCACGGGCCTCGCGCTTGAATCGTTCGGCAAAATCCGGATCGGCTCCAACTTCCGGCGGCAGGATCTTCACGGCCACCAGCCGATCCAGCCCCGGCTGCCGGGCCTTGTAGACCGCTCCCATCCCGCCTCTGCCCAACAACTCCAGGATTTCAAGCTGGGGAAAGTGCTTCGCCAACTCTTCCGGCGCGGGTGGCACGAATCCCGACGTGCGTGTGGCCGGTTTCATGTCGGGACCTGGTCCGGCATCCTGTTCGCTGGTCAGTCCCGCCTGCATCAGACATTTCGGACAGATTCCCCCCGGTGCATCGGTGGGCAATTCGGCCCCACATTTTGGACACGTTTTCGTTTCAGACATCAGAAGACCTCCTTCGGATCAGCTTATCTACCTTCTTCTGACGGAAATAGAGGCGAACGTAACACGTTTCTTGGTCCAGTTTTCACATCTCTAGTGTGGCAAAGAGGTTACGAATCTCATCGTCGACGTCGTCCGGCCCGTCAACCGTCTGAGCGATCTCTTCGCGGAGCAGGTGACGGTATCGTCGCCGCATGCGATGAGCGGCCATCTTGGCGGCGGCTTCGGTCATGTTCAGTTTCGCGGCAACATCACAGTATGTGGTGCCGGAGTGCTCGCCGATAATGAACCCGCTGAGGTGCTGGAACTGCTTCGCCTTTCCCTTTTCAGCGAACTCGTTCTCAAGTCGTTGCATGATCTGCCTAAGAAGTGTAAGCGCCCATTGTCGATCGTAGAGCTGCTCGGCCGTCAGGCCGCCACAAGGCTCGATGTGGTATCGCGAGTCGGCGTCCTTGAAATCGAGGGCCTTGAAATCGAGTGAAATCGAAGCGCGTCCACCGCCCCGCTTTTGGGCCCTGGCTTTGTCCCACTGCTTGGACAAGAAGTGCTTCAATGCGGTCAGCAGAAAAGCACGGAACCTCCCACGCTGGGGCGTTGCCGAGCCAACGTAGTTCTTCTGGAGCAGCTCGACAAAGAATGCTTGCGTCAGGTCTTGAGCCTCGTTGACGTCCGAAACTCGTCGACGGACATAGGCGTACAGCGGATACCAGTACGCCTCGCACAGCGACTCCAACGCCCGTCGTGAATCCGGCGACGAACGATGTCCGGCCGAGAGCACGAGGCTCCAGTGGGTGGTCGCGAATTGAGCGGCACCTGCTCCGGCCAGTATCCTGCTATCGCTGTCTTCTGACATGCTCACCATTGTAGACAGACGGTAGGTCAGGTACGAGTGGAGAGGTGTGCAACTTCAAACGTCTCGCGTGTGATCGTGCGTCGGCTGCCACCGACCGACGTGCTCCAATATACCTTGGGAATTTGGGCCAGTTTTGGCCCCGATTCAGCCGGCCTGCCCAGACCGTCCCAGCCCACAAGTATTTGGGGCACTCCACCGTGCGTCAGAAAACGTATCCCAGATTGCTCGCGACTGGTTCTGGGTTGAATCAGGCTGCCCCCCAATGGAGTGTTTCACGTACGGTGGTTTGATGGGATAGCGCTTGACCAGTAACGACCAAGTTCAGTTGCATCTCTTGACGGCGGGTTTGACCGCTGGAAAAAGATAAGATGCGAACCCGCCGTCAAAAAATGACAACTGGAACGTTTTGTTATGCGATGTCCCGACCTCCTCAACCGAATTACTTTCCGATACTTGCCTTGAACTCAAGAACGTATAGCGTTTTATCGCATCGTGGCGCAGCCATGGTCGATAAAATGTGGTTGAACTTAGCCGCGGAGCGTGGGATCGGGTTGGCTACTTGGGGATTGTATCCGAGCGGTCGTCGTCCGGGGGAAGCACGCCGTGGATAGGGAGGCGGTTGCCGGGAGGCGATTGCGGCAACTGGCGGCCGAAAAATGGAGAATCGCCGCTCGTCGTGGCGGTTTGCTCTCTGTTGGCGCACACCATCCTCGACCTGGCAACTGAGCAAGGTTGATTTGGTGAGACCGCAGGGTGGAGGATCGACGTCATGAGGTGTCCCAATAGCTGAGGCCCGGCGGAGGACGGGGGAACTGTAATCGCAGAGGCGAAAGCTCTTCGCGATCCAGCGGTGCGCCGCAGTGGGGGCAGCGGGTGATGTCGGCGCCGGTCAGGTCGCGGATCCAATCGGCAACCGTTTTCGCCTCGACAGGTTCCGGCGGCGGGGTTCCCAGCTGTTCGCGGCATTGAGCCAGGCAGGTCTTCTTCGCTCGATTGGCCAGGAAGCCGTAGTGGCGAATCCGCATGAAGCCCGGCGGCAGCACATGCAGGAGGAAACGGCGAATGAACTCTTCCCCCGGCAGCGAAGCGATCTTCCGACGATCTCCGTCCGAGCGGTCGCGGTAGGTGAGCCGCTACGGTGGCCTACGCTGCCCATCGGAACACCTAAGCCTGACTTGGGGTGATGTGGACTGGGAACGCGACCGGATCACCGTACGCAGCCCCAAGACCGAACATAACCCCGGTGGTGAGTCCCGAATGATCCCCTTGTTTCCCGAACTGCGCCCCTACCTGGAAGCGGCGTTTGACGAAGCCGAACCGGGTACGGAGTACGTCATCACCAAATACCGGGACCGCAACGCGAACTTGCGAACCCCACTGCTGCGGATCATCGCTCGGGCCGGCGAGAAGCCGTGGCCTAAGCTGTTCCACAACCTACGGGCCAGTCGCCAGACGGAACTTACCGCAACATTTCCCTTGCACGTGGTGTGCGAGTGGATCGGCAACAGCGCGCCGATTGCCGACAAGCACTATCTGCAAGTGACCGAGGACGACTTCGCTCGGGCAGCAGAGATTGCCATCGACGATCAGCGCGGCACAGAATCCGGCACAGTTGATGCGCAGAACAGCGCAAAAGCGGCACAAAATCCGGCACAGCAGCCTGCCGCGATAGATCGCAGAAACTCGCAAGAAACACAGAAGGCCCCGGTAATCGGGGCCTTCGTGCCGTCTGTCGCGACGCTTTGCGATACTGTACAAAATTCCATAGTACCCCCTAGGGGAGTCGAACCCCTGTCTTCGGACTGAGAATTGCACCCGGCGTGTTTTCGCAAGTCTTTGCAGCAGCCGTTCTTACGACCACAAGTCCTGGATTGGTAAAGACTTAAGTTGTGCCTTGAGTTTGTCGAGTTGTTCGAGTTTGCTCCTTGGGATGGGTTGAAACAGGTACATTTTTGTGAATTCACAAAACGGGTTTCCTGCTGCCATCCCAGGCCTCTTCCTTGGAATTCATGCCAGCTCCTGCAAAGCCCCACTCCGTTCCCGAATTCCCGAAAACCAAATGTCCAAAAACACAAAAAGTTGAACGACGGATGTCTCAGATCGCTCAACCTGTGTTGGCCGATTCAGCCACCGGTGGGCGATTAGAACCCCCGCTCGCCGAGGTACGGTTCCGCCAAATGAACCGACACAGAAAGAACCGCACTGCCGAGGGTAGCCTCGCAATCGGCAGGGAATTATCATAGTAGGCACACTCCAGTTCCCGTCTCGGCCAACACACCCCGGAACGATTGCCATGGCGAAAAAGAAACCTAAGAAAGCCTCCAAGAAAGAGGACGCCAAAACGAAGAAGAAGCTCCTGGACAAAGAGGCCAAAGCGAAGCAGAAGCTCCTGGACAAAGAGGCCAAAGCGAAGCAGAAGCTCCTGGACGATGCTGCCGAAGCGGAGCAGAAGCTCCGGGATTATTACGCCCTGGGGCAGGAGATCCTGGCGGAATCTAAGAAGGCCAAACCCAAAGGCAAGAAGTACAGTGCAGGTGTCATCCAAGGCTTTGCCGATAAGATCGGAAAATCACTGGATTACTTCGAGAAGGCCCGTCGGTTTGCCAAGGCCTACAAGGAGAAGCCTTTTGAGAAATTGTGCAAGCTCCGCAACTCGAAAGGCATGCCGCTTACGACGGACCACGTCCGAAAACTACTGCCACTCGATGAAAGGTTGAGGGAAGAACTCCAGTCCGAAGCTGCCAAGAATGCCTGGGGGAGCAAACGCTTCGCCGACGAAATCAGGAAGCGAACCGGAAAGAGCAGCAAGAAACGCCGCGGTCCAACCAGGCCCAAAACAGGGCCGGACGCCTTGGCTCACATCGAGAAGATGAGCGACGGTTGGCTACGCTGGCTCGATGGGCTCCAGGATCCAGGGGATAAAAAGCTGGGCCGAGAGGCTGCTACTGTGGATGATCTGCCGCCGCAGGTCCAGCAGGAGTTGGAAAGCACGATTAACGCGATCAAGAAACTTCTTGCCGAGGTCGAGGAGGCGTTGAAATTGGAACGGAAGAAGCAAGGGAAAGCGAAACGGGCAAAGCGGAAGAAATCAGCCAAGAAACGCCCGAAAGCCTGATCTCTTACAAGGGGCGACTTCTGAATCCGGCACACGCTATTCGCCCCGATACGGGAATGCAGTCGCGCGTTGTAATCGCGAGATGCGTCTTGAGTCTCAAGCCGTGCCGGACACAATGTCCGGGCCTGGGGATAAAGGCTCCTTTGGTGACACGCGTGTCTTTTGTTCCTCTTCTGACTCTATACAGCCAGTTCGTTAGACCAGAGCTTCCGATAAACACCCCTTCGCACCCTTCTCGATCACTCACTCCCCGGGTAGACTGGTTGCTGGCCGAGACGTGCCGGAGCAATGCCCTGGAAGGCCTTCGGGCTTACCGTCTCGGCCGCTTCTTTCATATCGAGCCGTGGGACCAGTTGGAGTCGATCGGTTACACGGCTCCGTGCCCGGTTTTGGCTCGCCCACTGATAAAGATGGGAGGGATGGGAAGTATATTCCGCCGTGAATTGCCACCCCCAATCAAATCGCCCCACACAGCCGATGAAGGGTGTTTATCGACAAGAACCGGCACCCGACAAGGCAATATAATGGACACGGGCATCAAAGCAGACCGGCTACCCCAGACGATTGCGGAAGCGTTTTCCGAACTCGGACTACCGGAACTGCCGTGTCGCAGCACCACTCTGTTGATCCAAGACGGATATTGCGTCGGTCGGAGGTTTGTTTTCGACGGAGTTCAGGCCGTTTGGTTGACCGGCGAGAACGTCGTTCACTTCTACGACGAGAACGGTCGGGTGTCGAAGAGCGTTGGCGTCGGGGCGCTTGAGCACAGAAAATCGGCGTGAAGCTCTGCTCGGGATGCGTTTATACTTTCCGAAGCCGCCGTTCTCATCGGCACTTTACCTCCAACCAGCTAGCCGGGCCGTCAATATCCAACGCCTCAGCCAGCCGGTTGGCA
>CAYYOX010000126.1:0-7372 GCA_964473065.1 uncultured Planctomycetaceae bacterium
CGGCCGAGCCGTGTACGCTGCAGGTGACCGCTTTCCCATCGGCCGAGACCAGATAACGACCGCCGTCGGGGCAGAAGAAGTGGACGGCGTGCAATCGGTCGGCCTGGCGCCGGACTGTCTTGGCTTTGACCGGACCCTCGCCGGAAGCCGCCACTGCCCGGGCAACCGACGAGAGCGGTCCGAGATTGTTCAGGCACCCCATCCGACTGCTCTCGGCCCAACCGAGTTGGAACGTGTCGAGGACTTCGTTCCAATGTTCCGACCGCACGCGGATCATCCCATGGGCGGGCGAACCGCCCTGGCCGGATTCGGTTTCTCCGGAAGCCAGGTCTTCGAGAATGCACCGCTTACTGGCGATGTACAGCCCATCGTCGATCCGGGCAAAGAACACTCGCCACTTGATTGGCCCAAAACTGAGCGTCGCACAACGGATCGGCCGGTCCGTTTCACCCAGCGGTACTTTGTAGAAGTCCGAGCGAAAGTCAAAAAGGAACGTTTCCTGCGCAGTTTGTCGGGCGAGTTCGACCAGGACCGTATCCAACTCGGCGAGAAACTCGTCGACAATCTGCGCGTCTTGGACCGGCACGGCGATGTACACGGGCGAGTTGAGCGAGGCGACCAGAAAGCTGCTGGGAATCAGATAATCGTCAAACCCGCCCATGCCGCCGCGAAACGAACCGAGCATCTCGCCCAGGAAACCCGTCAGGCTGAAATCGAAAAACGGCGACGCATCGTACACGTGCATTCCGATCTGATTGCCGATCCCCTGGGTGATGAATCGCTTGGTCGATGCGGGATCCGGTTGCGGAATTTGCCCGCGAAAGAAGAACATTCTCGACAATCCCAGCATCGGTTGCACCTTGGCCAGCAGCGTTTGCTTGTTTACCCGCAGGGCCATGCTGAAGATGTTCCGCTTGGGCACCGGCAAGGCGTCCAACGGTTCCGGCTCGCCGCCCAAGGCCGTGGCCAGTCCGGTGTAGACCGTGTTGTCGATCAGCGGCAGGATGATCGTCTCGGCCCGATAGGCCTTCGGCGTGAGTTGGACGCGAATCGCGATCGGATCGAAGAACCGACGCCAGTAACGGCTATAGGCTTCGACAAACTCGCGATACTCTTTCGCTTCGGCCTCGGTCACCTGCTCTAGCGGAATCTCCAAACAGGGGACCAATGCCGCGGCATGGCCGTGATGGGAACAAACGCCCGAGGCGCCGTCCGCGGCAAGCTCGTAGCTCCCGCCGCCGCAGCAGCGCAGCTTGTCCCGGCCGAACACCCCGGGCGCGCAACCGGCTTGGGCCAGTTGCTCGAGTGATTCGGGCTGCTTGCCGAACTGGGTCCGATAGAGCATCGACGCATGGCCGATCATTCGCAGGTGGTTGTAGCAGAGCATCCGCCGCCGTTCGGTCAGCTTCAGCTCGGGCCCGACCAGCCGCCGGATGAACGGATCGGAGAGGTAAATGAATCCGTCCTCCTTCTCATCGCCACGTACCATCAAGGTGCGAATGTATTTGAACTCCGTCGACTCACCCAGCCGACCCACATCGCCCCTGCCGGCGATTGCTCTGAGCACCCGTTGCATGGCGGCCCGAGAGTTGCTCCGCACGTGCAGGTCCGGTTTCGGATAGGCCGAGAATACGGCGATGGCACGGTCGGGGGTCGACACCTGCACGAAGTCGACACCTTCGATCTTGCCGGTCGATCGCACGGCGTCTTCGCGCGACTTGGCGGCCGCTTCGAGATAGGCGTCCATGCGGGCTTTGAACACCTCGGGCTGTTTGACACGAAAGATCAGCGTGACGTCGCTGCCCTCGCGGAAATACAGATCGCTGCCGGTAATGGCCACCTCCTCGACCGCCATGTCGTAGAACGGCCGGGAGATCGGGTCGGTCTTCACGGCCAGTTGCGTCTTCAGCCGCCGGCTGGTCCGTTGCGTCTTGGCCGACTTCGCCGTTTGACTCAGCAGATGGGCGCCCCAAAGATCGCCGACCTCGGTGGCTTCCAATAGTTTCTTCAGGGAACCGAAAGCAACGTAGTATTGATCCTCCGGCACACACATCGTCAATGGCGAGACCTTGGGCTTCTTGCCGACGGCCAGTTGGGCCCCCAGCATCTTACCCCAGGGATGGCTCTTGACCGTCGGACCCTTCAACTCGGCAAGATCGACCGAGTCTTCGCCGAGCGTGACACCCGACTGGTTGGCGTCGGTCCGCATGGTATCCAGTTGCAGGGTCTCTTGAATGGCCAAAGCCCCGGTGAACATGGCGAACAGATCGACCTGCCGACCGCGTCGACGGTTGCGGCGCCCCCGCCCGTTGATCTGGTCGATTTCCCGGGCCATCGCGTTGGCCTCGTCCTCGCTTCGGGCCAACTGCAAGGTGACGTAGTGTAGGTAGACATCGTGCGGATGCAGGCGAAACTGCTCATACGCCTCCTCAAAGGTCCATGCCTGAGGCGTAACATCCGGGCGGGTGTCATCCGCTTGAACTAGGGGTGGCCCGAACAAGGTTGCTGCTAACAGCGTAACAATGGGTAAGTAACGGCGATTCATTTCGCTAACTCCTTGTAATAAAGGGATTTACGCACCTTGTGGCCGGCCCCGGCTCGCGGGCGACGACGAGCCTGTCTCCAAAGGCTCCGAAACGAGCACGATATAACGCGGTCGCCAAAAGAAACGGGACAGTTTCCATAGACGGCACAAAGGTCCCTGGTCTCCTTGGCTCCGGACGCGGCGGTTCGGAACAAGGGACCAGGGTCTTTGGCCGAGTCCAGGATGGCAACGAGGGGCATACGATGCCTGCGAATCTCACTGCCGGCACTTTGGCTCGGCCTGCTCGTGATCGTTGCAGTGGCGGAAAAAGCAGCCCGGCGACGACCTCACGCCGATCGTCCAACTGCCGTTCGTCGTTATTAGCGACGAATCACCCGGATGGTCACGCGGCGCGGCGGGTTGAAGTTTTGCGTTTGCGATGAGGGACCTTGGGCGTTGCCGAACGCCGACGCCTGAAGACGATTGCGCCCGTCCCGGCGATCAGAACTCCAAGCACGATCACTGCCCCCCAGCGGGCATAGGTCATCCACGGCACGGGCACGACGCCGAGTTGCAGCCGTATGACATGCCCGGCTGCCAAGGTTTGGCCGTCCGACTCGAAAACCAGTTCGGTCATGCCGTCGTGTTGCTTGGTCGCTTCGGCCGGAAGGTTGCAGGTGACTTGCTCGGGATTCTCCGTACGGACTTGGATCCGCAACTTCGAACAGGGCAGGTCCATCGGGCGCTGCCAAACGAAGCTGCTCTTCGTGTTTCGCAGCAAGTAGGTGAACTCGAGTTCGCGCTCGCCCGGCGTCCATGGAATGTTGGTGACCAACCGCTCGTCGATCATCGAGAAGCGGCGCCCGAAGAACTCCTTGTGGAACGTGGTCCGGTCGAAGTCTTTGGGGATGTTCAAGCAGAGGGTTACCGGCTTCGACTCGTCGTTCGGCGCTTGGCCCACGTAAGTTCTCGACGAGGGATTGTCCACCAGGATCGATTCGGTCACTTTCAGGGCGCCCGCTTCCGGCTCGATCAATACATCGTGTCGGCGAATGACCAGCGGACTGGGCTCTGCGACCGACTCGTGCACGGCCAACTCGACGCCCACGCGCCATTGCTGGGAATTCAGGCGGATGTCGGGGCCCGGATAATGAATCTCATCGTGATTGGCCCCGGGGCGATACTTATACTGCATCCCGACCGGCAGTTCCTTGAAGAGGAATTTGCCCGCCCAGTCCGTCGTCGTTTTGGCGACCGGCGTCATGTGGTTGTCGACTTCCGTGCTAAGCACCACGTCGACGCCGGGCAACGCCGTGTCGCCGTCGGACGCATTGACGACGATCCCGCCGATGATCCCCTCGTGCTGCGCGGGCTCCTTTTCTACGGTGTCTTCCGCAGCGCCTAAGCAGACTGCCAGGCAAAGATTAAAGATGAGCATTTTGATATTTCCTTGTTCTAAACGGTTAGGCTGCTTTCGAGGTTTCGTTCTCGGGCAGCGATAACTGTTCCAGTTGTTGTTGGAGTGCTTCGGCCGTTTGCCGCAGTTGTCGTTGTTTTATGCCCAAGCGCAAGGCATAAATGGCCACAGCCAGCCAAACGATCAGGTAGGCGGTTATGAACGAGGTCATGGGGAATCCTTTGCGTTAGTTTTCTAGGGTTTGCCGGTCGGGAATGCGTCGAATGCGATCTTTCGTTGCAGGCTGTCCAGCGTGTGCTCCAGTTGCAACTGGGTCCGTCGGCGGATCAGCAGCACGGCGAACAGGGCCGAAAAGCCGACCACGCTTAGCAACAAGACCACGCGCATCGAAGGTTCCATTCCCGGCGTGGTCGGGTGGATGCCGCGGAACCAGCGCGTGGCCACGACGATCAACGGGACGTCCATCGCGCCGATGATCGCCAACACGGCCCCCAGTCGGGCGCGACGATGCGGATCATCCAGCCCGGCACGGAGGATCAAGTATCCTGAAAAAATGGCCCAAAGCACAAACGACGTGGTCAGCCGCGGATCCCAAGTCCACCAGGTCCCCCAGGCGGCATGGGCCCAGAGCGAGCCGGTCACCAACGTCAGGCCGAAACCGATCCAACCCAACTCGGCGGCCGCTTGGGCCCAATGATCCCAGGCCAGATCGCGACGAATCAAATACATCAGCCCGGCGCCAGCCATGACTAAATAGCCCGAAAGCCCGAGCCATGCGACGGCCACGTGGATGTAGACGATCCGCTGGGCCAAGCCCATGGTCTGTTCGGTGGGCGCCAGCAGAAAGATAGCCAACACGGCGGCGGCCAACAGGCCGAGCACCGAAGTATATAGCGAAATGGTTTTCCCGAATTGTTTCATGGTCAATCCTCGATCACGAAATCGAAAAGCACGGCCCCGGCCGTGACGAACAGCACGGCAAACGCGCCGAGCAACTGGACCCAACGCCAATACTCCACACCCAGGTCGTTTTGGGCGATCAGTCGCGTGGCCTCGGCGGCGGCCAGCAACACTGGCACGACCATCGGCAGAACCAACAGGGCCAACAAGTTGCCGTTTTGCCGGGCGGCCGAACCCAGGGCGCTCAGCAGCGTGCCGACCGACGCGATGCCCAGGTTACCCAACACGGCCACCAGTGCCATGGCCCCCGGATGTGCCAACAGCGGCACGTCGCTGAGCACGATGAACAGCGGAATCAGCACCAACTGCACGGCCGTAATGGCCACCACGTTGACGACCAGCTTGGCCAGATAGACGGCCGTCGGCGAGGCTGGATAGAGCAACAGGCCTTCCCAATTGCCCTGCTCCCGTTCCGAGGCGAACGAGCGGTCGATGGCCAACATGCCGGCGAAATAGATAGCCAGCCAGAGCAGGCCGCCCACCATTTGTTGTTTTTGCTCAGGCAGGAGGTCCATTTGCAAGGCGAACATCACGGCCACCACCACGCCCAGCAGCAACATGGCCGGCCAGACCTGCCGCGCTCGGCATTCGGAAACCAGGTCCTTGTGTAGGATCCACCACAACTTGCCAACCACCAACCGTCTCCTCGCTATGCGGCCCTAGGAATTCTTTTCGATACGCTGTCCGACGCCATCAGGCGGCCCGATTGCAATTGCAAAACCCGATCGGCCAGCCGCTGCGCCTTCGGCCGATCGTGCGTGGCGAAGCAGACCGTTCGGCCGCGATCGTGCAACTGAACCAGCAAATCGCTCAACCAATCGGCCGCGTCCGAGTCCAGCCCGGAAAACGGCTCGTCCAGCAGCAGGATCGGCGGGTCGTGTACCATCGCCCGGGCCAAGGCGACCCGTTGACGCATTCCGCGAGAGATCTGCGTAGGATAGCAGTGGGCATACGGCCCCAGCCTCACCTCGTCGAGCAACTGCGCAGCCCGATCCGCCGGCCGACGAACGTCGCACATCCGGGCGGCAAAGAGCAGGTTCTCTCGCAATGTCAACTGTGGATATAGGAATCCGTCGTGACCGAGTACGCCGATCAGATGCCGCGAGCTAGGATCTTTACCGGCCATTTGGCCGAACCATCGCACCTCACCGGCCGTGGGCCGAATCGCCGAAGCCAAGCAGCGCAGCAGCGTCGTCTTGCCGGCGCCGTTGGCGCCGATCAACGCCACGCTTTCGCCCGCGGCCACGTCCAGGTCGACGTTGCATAGCGCCATCCGGTTGCCGAATAGCTTCGACAGGCCGCGGACTTCGATCGCCGTTTTCTGCTCAGTCATGCTTTGGTTATCGCTCGGCGCTTCTTGGCTCGCATCAACCCTTTCGGTTCCGGCACGGCCGAACTGGGTGCCTTCCGTCGTCGGGTCGGCCAGAGTCGAACGACCGTGCCGAGCCCCATCACCCAGCCGCCGAGCCAGATCCAGCGTATCAGCGGGTTTTCTATCAGTGTTAGCAGGACCTGCCCGTCTTCTTCGCCAATCTGTGCGATCGTGTAGAAATCGGCGCGCCAGGTGGAGTGGATGGCGACTTCGGTGGTCCACTGGTCTTGCAGCGAGTGGTAGTGTTGGGCCGGCCGCAGCGTGACGGGCGGCTCGCCATGGCGGGAGATCTCTAGTTGAGCTTCCGCGATCAGCTTGCCGGGAAGCTGTTGCTGGTCCAACTGACGGCACAGGATGGTCCGTCCGGCCCATTGGATCGACTCACCTGCGTGCAGGTCCACCTCATGGCGTCGCGTGCCCAACGACGACCCGGCGATCCCCACGGCCAGGCAAGCAAATCCCAAGTGCATCGCATAGCCCGCATACTGCCGCCGCTTGCTGCCGACCGATTGCCGATTTCGGAAATCGAGCCCAAAAGCGATCGCAAACCCGGCCACCGCCGCGGCCGTGAAAGCCGTCACACCCAGTCCGACGGGACTGCGGATGCCGTAAAGGAAAGCGCCCGTCGCGGCAATCGCTCCGAGAACGACCGTCGCCAGCAGGGCCCGTTTCTGAATTGCTGTGGGCAGTTTCCCCCATCGCAGCAACGGCGCGATCGCCATGGCGGCCAACAGCAACAGCCCGGTGGGAATCAGGACGTTGTTATAGAAGGCAAAGCCTACGGCAATGCTCCGCCCGAGCAAGAGGTTCGACAGCGGAACGGCCAACGTGCCCAGCAGCGTAACCACGGTCAACAGCAGCAGGGCGATCAGTCCGATCACGACCAGGGCCTCTCGGCTGATCAGGCTCTCGATCGGTCGGTCCGGTTGCCATTGCATGCGTCGTCGGACGATCAACACGACGGCCGGTACGGCCAGAATGACCATCAGGGCTAGAAACACCCCACCGATGGGCAACGTGCTGAAAGCCGGCCGACCGATCAACACACCGCAGCTGGCACGGAACGTGGCAACGTTGCCCGCCCCCCACGTAGAGAACG
>CAYYOX010000126.1:7382-10312 GCA_964473065.1 uncultured Planctomycetaceae bacterium
CGCTGAAGACGGCGCTCAGGGTGAGAAACGTGGATAAGTTGCATAGCCCGAACGTGGCCAACGCCAGCATCAGCGCGGTCCGCTTCAAAGTTCCCCGGTATTGCCAACTCATCAGCGCATGGATCAGGGCGGTTCCGGTAAGCCAGGGCATCAACGACCCGTTTTCGACCGGATCCCAGGCCCAATAGCCACCCCAACCGAGTTCTTCATAGGCCCAATATCCGCCGATGATGATGCCGGCGCCCAACACGCTCCACGTGAACAGGGCCCAGGCCCTGGCTTCGGCGATCCAGTCGGTCTTTTGGCAACCGGTAACCAGTACGACCGCGGCCATCGCGAAGGGAATGGCCGAGGCGGCGTAAGCGAGGAACACGATCGGCGGGTGAATCAGCATGGCCGGGTGCTGCAAGAGCGGACTCAGCCCGTCGCCCTCGCTGGGGGTGGCCAGACTCTGTTGCATCGGATCGGCGCCGAAGACCAGCGTGCTCACCAGGAAGCAGAGGTAGGCCATCAGTATCCCGAAGGCGGGTTCTCGAACTCGATCGGCCGATCGGCGCGGCCAGAAGCGATAGGCCACGGCCAGTGCGCCGAGCATCCATGCCCAAAGCAACAACGATCCGGCCTGTCCGACCCAAAGCGCCGAGAGCGAATAGTACCAAGGCAAGAGCCGGTGCGAGTATTGCTGCACGTAAGCGAACTGGAAATCCTTGGTCAGCAATGCCCAGGTCAAGATGCCCGCTGCGATGCTCAGCAAGAGGACCGCGCCCGCACCCGCCATCGAACCGGTGCGTCGCAATGCCGGATGCTCGGCCCGATATCCGATCAGGCAGGCAAAGGCTGCATAGCCGGAACCGACCAGCGCGGCGAGTAGAACAAGTTGGCCAAGAACATTCATCGTGTGCTATGGGACTCCCTGCTGGGGGATCTTGCCGTGTGCGTGTCGACAGGTCCATCCGATTCGTATTTGCTCGCGCAGCGTGTGAGTAGTTTATGGCCGCGCAAGAGGCCGGAACTTTCTAGCTGCCCTTCCACGACCACGTCAATGCCGTCGGCCAGATTGTCGGGCAAGGGTCCCGAGCAAACCACTTTCAGATCGTCGTCGGACCCGTCCAGCGAAAAGGATGCTTCGGCTCGATCCGCCGAGACCTGCAACGAACCCTCGACGACCTTGCCGCTGACGCGCAGCCGGCTTCCGGAAAGTTGCTTCGCATCGGCCAGGCACTCATCGACGCTGAGATAGTATTGCCAACTGGTCGACGCGCCGACGAACGCCATATAGGCCGTCACGCCCACCAACACCATCGCCAAAAAGGCCAGTTTCTTGCCCGTAGTCATCGCCCGGGGACCTCCGCCAATTTACATTCATACCAAAAGGGGGGCGAGATATAACAAATTCCCCGCGAAGTGTCAAACTCACTTCAAAGAAACCTGATGGTCGAGGAGTTGGCAAATGGCGACGTTTCCGAGATAATGGTCTTTGTTGGGGTGCATTTCCCACGCGCACTTGCAGAGAGCCCCCCCATTTTAGCGTGAATCAGCGTTTTCGGACGAATTGTCCGGCCCAGCAAAAATCTACCTAAGCCCCTGTAGCTCAATTGGATAGAGCACCGGCCTTCTAAGCCGGTTGTTCCAGGTTCGAGTCCTGGCGGGGGTGCTTGAACACCTGTATAGGTTCGTAAACCCTCGTGTTCCTCAGGAAAAACAGGGGTTTCTGTTTTTGCTTTCTGTCCCTTACGACCCGTTTCGTGCGCGTACTGCGCCGCATTTTGCGCCGCCTCGTCTTGTTCCTCTGCCGCTTGGCGGAAGTGCTCGTCTGTCACTTGCAAGTAGTGCTTGGCCGCCACCGCCTGGGAATTCCCGATCCATTTGCAGACGGCGTGGATGGGGAACCTTTCCGCCAACTCGGTTTCCCGGGTGCTGCGCATGTTTTGGAATAGCTTGGGCCACGGCTCGATGCCGGCCTTGCTGATGATCCGAAGCAATTGCGTTCGCAGGTTAGAGTTCTGATCGCGGTATCTGGTGATAACATGCTCCGTTCCCGGTTCGGCTTGCTCAAAGGCTTCTGCCAGGTACGGCTTCAACTCTGGGAAGATCGGCACAAGCCGCGATTCGCCGCCGGCGTGATGCTCGGTTTTCGGACTGTGAACCGTGAACCGGCCATTCGCCCAGTCTATATCGCCCCAACGCAGGGCAAGGTGCTCCGATGGGCAGCGTAGGCCGCCGTAGCGGCTCAGCGCAACGATCAGCCGCCATTGGGCATCAGGGCAGGCGTCGATTGTCTTTTGGGCTTCCCTTTGCGTGACGAAGTGGTATCGACTTTCGTTCGCCTGGACCGTCGATTTCAAGCCGGAAAACGGGTTCTCGGAAACCAGCCGCCGCCGAAGGGCCGCGGCCAAGAACTGCTTTGCTCGGCCACAGCGCCGTCGCACCGTGTTTTCAGCCAGCCCTTTGCCGATGAGGAACAGCCGAAAGGCATCGGCGTCGCCGGGGGTGATGTCGCGCAGCGGCTTATCCACTCCGAAATGGTCAACGAGACCTCGTTGCGCGAGCCGAAGGCGTTCGACTGTTCGGGGTTTCACGTCGTGTCGGGCAAGGATATAGCTTTCAATGAAGGCCCCGAGGGTAGCCCTGTCTCTTGCTGGGATTAGTCCAGCTTTCGCCAGCTTGTCGGCCAGTTCATCGGAGAGGTCGGCGACCCACCGCGCCGTCTCGTTATCCCAGCCACATCCCGACACCTTGGCCGCAAGGAGTTGTTCCACCTTGGTTTTGACCGTCTCGGCCGCTCTTTGCGGCATCTTGCCCAGCCGGATCGCCTTGCGCTTTCCGTTGGGTAAGGAGAAGATAATACGCTTTCGGCCGTTAGGGTCCTTTGAAATACTCGCCATGTTTCTACCCTCTCTTGGTTCTTTTAGGTTTGATTTCGCTTTCAT
>CAYYOX010000126.1:10412-11847 GCA_964473065.1 uncultured Planctomycetaceae bacterium
GCGCTTTGTCAAGTATCGGTTTATTGTTTTTGTGTGGCCAACATTTCCGTCACGCCGGGTGGACTTCGGATGCCATGTCGCCGACGTATCTTCTCGGCCGCTTCCAATGCACGCATGGCCGTCTTGGGTGGATCGCACGCCATGCACCGCCAGTTGCCGACCAGCGTTTGCCATAGTTCCAGCGTCCCGCACTGCGGGCAAGGGTCGGGCGGCTCGATGCACTGCTCCCAAGGATCTGAATCCGAGACCGAAGCCGCCAGATCCGAATCCAAAACCGCCAGAAGTTCGCGCTTGTGGGTCTTCACCCGTTCCATCAGGTCGGGCGTCAGTGCGCCTTGCGGGGCGTCTACGGTCAATCCCTTGTCGCCGGTTGGAATCAGCCGGATGCCTTGGGCGTCGCAATCCGCCAGAAGTTCGGCCAGTCCCGTCATATCGTCACCTGCTCGCGATTCGTGTTGTTGGATTGCTCCAAAGCGCTCCCGATATTCCCAGAATTGCCGATTTTCGGTCGGTCGGTCGAATTGCGGGAATTGTGGGAGCGCTTTTTGTCGTCTGCAAAAGCCGCAGGGTTCACTTCGTAAGTTGGCGAAAGGGGCCGACCGGGACGGGTTGCTTCTGACGGGCGCAATCGGATGTGTCCTCGTCGCACCAATTCGGCCAAGGCGGGGTCGATGTCGTCGGCCCTGGGAAATCGCCGCTTGCCGTGGTGTTGTGCCTCGGTCTTGGTGAACTCCTGCCGGTCGTGGCGTTTGATCCACCGCAGCACGTAGTGGGCGTCTTCGTCGCCCGATCCGTCCTGTGCCTGCATCATGTTCAACACGGCCTCGGCGTGCGGGATCAGGTACCGGGCGATTTCTACGGCCGCCTCAATGGTTGCCTTGCCGATGCACCCCTCTGGACTATTTTCTACGGAGTGCAGTACGGCTGCCAGTCGCAACGTCGCGCCGGCCAACTTCGAGCCCCAGTCGCGTATGGCCTCCATCCGGCCGCCATCGCCCAGCATTGCTTCGATTTCAGCTTCCCACGATTGAAATGTCAATGAAGCGTTGGCAGTGAGCCGCAAAATACTCTCGCCTTCCAGGCCGGCCAGCGTCCGAACGGTTCTACCGTATGCTTCGTGCGTGGCAGCGGAGACGGGCGCAGGTGCTACCTCCCGATGACCGATCCAGCTTTGCGGTACCGCGTACAGGAAGCGGGCCAGCAACCCCCGACCGCGAAAGGCCGGGTTGTGGGCCAGCCCCTTGATTACCTGGGGTTGTATCGTGTAGGCACAAGTCAGCGCCGGCCGCTCCACGCGAGACGAATCTCGCGATACCCGGTCCGTTATCAGATCGTCGCCGGCATGGCCTTTCCAATGCACGTCTAATTGCGGAGTGCCGCTCTTGGAATATCGACCGGCCCTCCGGTCGAAGCCGCCACCATCGGGCAACATACT
>CAYYOX010000126.1:11857-13178 GCA_964473065.1 uncultured Planctomycetaceae bacterium
GGCGATGCGTCCGCCCTGCTCGGCCAGCATAATGCCCAGCTTTTCGCTGGTGGCATCATCTACGATCAGTCGGGGCAACACCGGCGCGGGTTGTTCCGCCAATTCCGCCGCCAGTTCGCAGGCTTCGCGCCGCGCATCCGCGTCCCCTTTGTCGGCCGCCTGTTTTTCCAACCTCTTGAGTCGTACTTCGGATTGTCGGCGCTCGGATTGCTCGCGGGCAACAATCGGCCGCGCGTCTTCGATCAATTCGGCCTCGACTTCCCGGAGCGGTCGCGTGGCGTCGGTGAACACGGCCGACTTGCGGTTGCCCGGCTCCAATAACACGGCCGTGAAAAGGTTGACCGGTTCCGACCAGCCGGGCCGGTCCTGAACCACCACGCGCCGGGCGATGGTCGCAGAGCAAACGGCCAAGGCCAGCAAGCCGGCCAAGCCCGCCGGCGTTTGCGTGGCGTGCGATTCGGCCTCAACCCATTGCCGTAGACCGTTGGGCAATGCGTCGGTTGGAAAGTCCGGCAGGTCCCGTTGGTCGAAGGATATGATTGCGGGCCACAGCCGCGCCGCCGGCGCCCAATCGGGTGCCGCGTCGGCCATCGCGTCGATTCGCTGCCGTAAGATCTCGGGCTCCACGGCGTCATGCACTAGCGCGAAGTCGGCCATGTCGCCCTTCTCAGGTAGATCGGGTAGATCGACCACCTTGACTACCGCAGATGGCTTCAGCTTCGCCAGGATCGCCGCTACCGTGTCGGCATACTCGTGACCGGCCGAATCGTTGTCCGGCAAGAGGATCACCTCCTTGCCTGCCAGGGGCGACCAGTCAGCCTTGTTGGCGCTCTGACTCCCATGCGGCGAAGTGGTGGCCGTTAGGCCAATCGACCGGGCCGCATCGGTCGCCTTCTCGCCTTCACAGATAAAGACACGATCTGCGTCGGCCAGATCGGGCAGGCCATACAACGGTCTCGGGACGGGCATCCCGCCGGCGACCCAGCCGTCGTCGCGCCGGGCCACCGGGCGGATGTCTTTGTCGCCCGACCGATCCCATCGCACAATCAGACCGACCGGCTTGCCACTGGCGTCGTGGTAGGTCCAAAGGTCCGACCGCTTGCCGTGCCGGCGTTCTAGTTCGGCTACCGCATCGCGGGCCGTGCGATGCGTCGTGGGCCTTGACTTCACTGGTCGGTCGGCATGACCGTTTCCGAGGGCGCGACCGTCGCCGAGGAAGTCTGCCACCTTCCCCACGGCAGTCGGAAAGTCGCAGTCCAACAGCCATTGCACGGCAGCGAATCCGTCGCCGTTCTTCTCGGAGAAACATTGGTTGCCTGAG